>NZ_JAKUFF010000002.1:0-235405 GCF_022663305.1 Bacillus cereus group sp. BfR-BA-01408
GTTTTCTTTTTAACTCTTCAATTTTTTTATCTAAATTTTTTCCGGTAATATCTTTATCTCTGAACTTATTTATTTCTTTTTTAGATACTAATTTTTCAGTTAGTTTCGGATTTAATTGCATCCAAAAATCTTTCTTATCCGTCTCAGTTAGCTTGTCTATATCTTCTTGTGGTATTTCAATTATGTCTGCAAGTTGTCTTGCTGTTTTTAATATTTCTTCTGATTTTACACCTTTCATCTTTGTATATGTAATTGTACGTAAAGACTTATTATCAACTACTGGATTCCCTTCTCGGTCAAATATTTTTCCCCGCGGCACAGAAAGGCTTACGGTTGCATTTTCTCTCTTCTCCACTTCATTTTTATACGTCTCACCATCGATAATTTGTACTTTACCTAATTGTATAATCATGGCAGAAAACAATATAAATACACATGAGAATAAAATGTTTAACCGCATCGGTACTGCTCTACCGCTTTTTTTCTCTTGTTTTTTCACCTTGTCATAATCTCCTCCTTACTGTATTTCTATTAATAATTGAATCTATATATTAAAAGTAATGCACATTTTCTATACATTACTTTGCACAAATACTAATATATTGATAAAAACTTAATAGAAATTAAAGCAAATCTAAAGAAAAGGTAAAGTTTTCTAAATTAAATACAAAAATACCCAATAACCAAAAGCTTAGCTTTTGGTTATTGGGTATTTAATAAATTTAAGAGTTAATAATTGGACGTATCGATTCAAATCTATCATCATAATTTGATAAAGGCTTTTTACTCTGAAATTTTGGCAAGTAAATCGTTACTGTTGTTCCGACGCCAACCTCACTCATAATACTTATATTCCCTTGATGACTTTCAATAATTTTATAACTTAACATCAATCCAATACCGGTACCTTTTTCTTTTGTACTATAAAAAGGTTCACCTAATCTTTTAATTCGTTCTTCAGGTATTCCTATTCCTTTATCAATTACATTAATAATGATACCATCTTTGCCTATTTCTTTTATGTGAATTGAAATTCTCCCACCATCTGGCATAGCTTCGATTGAATTTTGCAAAATGTTAATAAATACTTGTTTCAGTTGATTTTCTGAGCATTCAATGATTATATCTTTGGAATCTGCATATAATTCAACTTGAATATTTGTCATAATTGCTTTTGTATTTATTAACGAAACGACATTTTTAAATATTTGATAAAGATTTTTCTTTTCCGTGCTTAGTTCATCTGTTTTAGCAATCGATAAAAATTCTTGAAGAATCGCTTCTATTCTTTCAATTTCAGAAAGCATTAGATCAAAATATTTTTCTTGATCTTCTTTATTAATTTGAAATAGCTGTATAAAGCCTTTAATGACTGTTAATGGATTCCTAACTTCATGAGCAACACCAGCTGCTAATTGACCGATTGCTGCAAGTGTATCTGATTTATTTAGCAATTCTTCTGTCTTTTTCCGCTCTGTAATATCACGTACAATAATCATAATTTTATCATGCAATAACGGTAAACATCTAGCTTCGAAGAAATTGATACTTTCATTAATTGTAAGTGGATATTCCACAATTACATTTGTCCCTTTTTCTTTCACTTGACAAATTGCTTCTTGAAATTTTTTTGCTACTGTAGATGGTAATACTTCGTAAAACTTTTTTCCCATAAAAGCTTCTGCGGGTACGTAAAATTTTGTAGGGGATCCTGCTTTATAATCAATAATTGTTCCATCATCTTCCGTTAAGAAACATAAATCTGGTAAAGCCTGAAAAATTAATTCTAACTCAGACGTTTGTTGTTTTAATTTCTCTTCTATTGCTTTTAAATGTGTAATATCCACACCAACAGCCCAATAACTAAATCCACTTACAGGAAACTGTTCTGATATATTGGACCACATTATCGTTTTAATTTCACCATTTTTACAAGTTAAACGCATTTCCCAGTCTCTAAAGTTCTTTCCACGAGTCAAAAATTTCTTTTGTATCTCGTGACGATAATCATGATCCGGATACAGTAATCGAAGTGCGTTTGGATTTCCAATTACCTCTTCCGCAGTATAGCCTGTCACAATTTCACATTCGCGATTCCACAAAACAAAATCTCCATTATAATCAAGTGCATCAACCATAACAGGCATGTTTTGTAAGATTGTATGTAGTTCCTCCTCTTTTCGAGTAAGTAACGTCGTATTTTTATTTTGAAATCCTTTCATTACTCCATCTATAATTAAATTTGAAAGCATTTCAAAGTATTTTTGGCAATTGAAAATTTCGCTTTTCTGAGACCATACAACAAAAGATCCTAAATATTGATTGTATAAAAAAATGGGGATTTCAAGTTTGGGAAGTTTACATATTTTCTTTTCATTTATTCCAAATGAAAATATACATTCTTTTTCAGCATCAAGAAGTTGATGTGATATGTTGGTTAATTGATAAAATTGTTCTGCCATGGTTTCTATTGTACTCACATCAATAAGTTCCATTAGCCGCGCATTCATTCCTTTTTCACCTCAATATGTAAAATTCATACAAATTTAAAATTCATACTTCTCCATTATACGAAGAATGTGCCTGTAGGTATATAGCTGAAGAATAATTATTCGAACAAATTTTATTTTTCAATTAAAAACAAAAAATATATCCGTACAAAATTGAAACTCTAATTAGTAAGTTTTTTCATCAACGATTAATTATTAGCTGTGCCAATCATGATCTTTTATGTTGCACAAACTCTCCTTAGCTCCTTACATTTGTTAAGTTTTGACATGAATTCATACGTATTAGTTGTATTATAAAAATGCATTAAATATAAAGTTCATAAATTTTTCACAATTACTATGAAAAATATAAACATTTATTCCAATATATTCTATATAATAAAATGTAATAAGGCTTCTATGAATCTCATAGAATACCTTACCCCTAATAAAAAGAAAAAAAGAATCTATTTAGATTCTTTTTTTCTTTTTATATTACATTACATATTTATATAAAGCATGTGCAACACCATGTTCTTCATTAGTCAAAGTTTCATATTGACACATCGCTTTTATTTCTTCGACTGCGTTCCCCATTGCAATTGATAGATTTGCTTTTTCCATCATGGATACATCGTTTAACCCATCACCTATCGCTACAGTATTTTCAACTGGAATATTTAGATGTTCCGCTAAAGTATATAGTCCATTTCCTTTTTGAGCGTCTCGATGATTAATCTCTAAATTATGCCAATATGAAGATGTAATTGCTAAATCAGTATTATGCAGAAACGTTTCTTTTAACTTTTTTAATTTTTCCATGTCATAAGAAAATGGTAAAAGCTTATGCACATGTATATCTGTTTCTACAATTGGTTTACAACTTTCTGCACTAAGAAATGCTGTATGTTCAAGGTATAATGCTGCGATCGTTTCCAACTCTTTCAAATCGATATTTTCATTTGAATGTTTCACATAATCGATTTCATTGCGTACACTCTCTACTCCATATTCCGGTACGTACACACCTTTATTAGTATAAAGCTGATAATATAATCCGTTTTCTTCAAGATAATTCACAATCTCGAGTGCCTGCATATTTTGAATTGGATATCTCTTCATCATTTTTTTATCATTATATATAAGCGCACCATTTTCGGCAATAATTGGACACTCCAAATTAACTTCTAACAACAATCGTTCAATATCGATGATAGAACGACCTGTACAAATTGCTACAACATGACCAGCTTCCTGACATTTTCGAATTGCTTCTGCATTCTCGTTACTAATCATTTTGTTCCCCGAAAGAAGAGTTCCATCTAAATCAATTGCGATTAATTTCATTATTTCTTCACCACTTTCTATATATACACGAGCTCATATTAAATGAAAGGTATCGTTTTCATACCCCTCTCGTAAAGCACTCTTTATTTATAATTTATGAAAAGCGTTTCAGGTCAAGAAATAATTATAAATAAAATCCAAAGCAAGGGCTTTGGACTTTAAACTATGAATTATAACGAATATATTTTGTCTCACATGTGTATACATTCTTTTCTTTAGTTGGAACGTATACTTTAAACTTTTCTAAACGTTTTCCGTAAACATGAATTGTGACAACGCTTTCATTGTCATCTATTTCAAGAATGTGACAATCAGCTGGTGGAATGACTTTATCTGTTTCTCCTTCTCCCAAATAAAGATTTCCTGTATGAGTTAAATAAACAAGTGAATTTTCAAGCTGCTTAGTTTGTATAAAGTTCTGCACCATTATTCTCCCTGTAAATACACCTTCTACTCCCCATGTGCCATCATGATCATGCAAAGGAGTCGATTGTCCATCTTTCCATACAAGAGCTAATACTTCAAAACGATTTAAAGGATCTTCATATAATAAGTGTCGTGCATATTGAGCCGAATTCGCCTTCTGTTTTTCTAACGGAAGCCATGTTTTCTTTTCTAAAAGTTCTTCTAATAATTTTTCAATCCCACAAACCATTTGATCTTCTAACAAATTACTATTTATTAAATCCGTTACAGCTTTAATAAATGTTTGGAACGTCTTACTTCCATTACACGTTAACATAAGCATCCTCCTCTACTCTTATTCACACACTTCCATACTAAATAACCAACTAAAATTTCACAATTGAGAAATAAAAGAACAAGGTACAGTAAATTTGTACCTTGCTGAACAGTTTATTGAGTTTTTAAGTAGATAGGTAAGAATTTCAAAGTTTGTTCATTTTCCAATATACATTGTTCTAAATTGAACGATGGAGATAATGCTATCTTTTCAAAAGCATTTATAAAGGTAGTTAATGCAATCTCAGCTTCTAAACGTGCAAGTGGTGCCCCTAAGCAAAAGTGAGGACCTTTACCAAATGTTAAATGCTTTTCATTTCCTATTCGGTGTATATTAAATTTAGAGGCTTGTGAAAACTTTTTCTCATCTAAATTTGCTGCACTTACCCACGCAACCACCATTTGATCCTTTTTCATTAAAGGGCCAAATATATTTGTATCCTCTGTAATTCTCCTAGCTAATGTAATGGGAAAACGATAGCGTAATACTTCCTCAATTGCTTTTGAAATTAATGTAGGTTCTTCTCTTAATTCTTTATATGTTCCTGGTGAATCCACTAAGAAACAGTAAAAACTATTAATAATTAAATTTGTAGTTGTTTCATTACCAGCCGCTAATAAACCCAATGAAAAAGTAACAATTTCTTCATCAGTTAATCTTTCGCCTTCATATTCAGCTCGTATTAAATCTGAGATAATATCATCGGTTAAATGGTATCTCTTTTCCTGAACGATTGGTAGAAGATATGCTTTAAATTCATTTAGTGCTATCCCCTTTTCTACATCCAGATCATTAAACTTTTCTTTACTATACGGCATAAATAAAATATCAGACCATGCTTTAATTTTTTTGCGGTCAGTTGTTGGCACTCCTAACAAATCGGATATAACAGTAACAGGTAAAGGAGCAGCAAACTCTTCAACGATATTAACTTCACTATATTTTCCAATATGTTGTACAAGTTCATTTGCGATAGCCTGTATTCGAGGTTTCCATTGTTCTAAACTCCTTGGAGTAAATGCTTTAGAAACGATAGAACGTACATTGCGATGTTCTGGTGGATCAGTAGAATTAATATTGATTCGAGTCTCTAAAGGAGGGATTGAGAATTGTCTTCGCTCCCTTCTACTTGAAAACAGGCGATAGTCTGATAAAACACGATTTACGTCCTCATACAAAAATACATTCCAAACATCTTGCTCTTCATCATAATGTACGGGGTGATTATCCCTCATAAATTGATACCACTCATACGGATTCCACAATTCCTCTTTCGTTTTCAGCTTTGAAATTTCATGAACTAAAATCACATTTTCAGGCGAAGCCATAGTCCTTTCCTCCCTTTTCTTTTACAATAAAAGTGATAGGTCGGTAATTCAAAGTTGTATAATCTAACATATGTTATTTTAACATATACTAAAGGGGATTTTTCGTAGGAGAACTTGAGAAATAAATAAGGGGGATTTTTATGTATGTCGATATTTTATTGCTCGCAGAATTGACGTCAGGGCCAAAATATGGGTATGAAATAAAGAAAAATATCCAAAATCGGTTAGGAGAGAATTTTGAATTAAATCATAATATGCTTTATCCTTCTCTTCGACGTTTTGAGAATATGGGGGCTATAACGAAAAAGGTACATACACAAGTCGGAAAACCAAACCGAAATATGTATGACATTACTGAAGCAGGAGAAGAAATTTTTTCTGAAATGTTACGCGAGTTTCCCGAAAAACTCGCGACAAATAATGCAGAATTTCTTGTTCGTATCGCGCTATTTGAAAAACTTGATTATGAAGCTAGAAAAGAAATTTTAACAATACGCCAAAACGTACTACATAAACAGCTTACTGCTATTCAATCTTTAGATGCTAGTTCATCTTTTATTACAGAAGTCATTGAATTTAGTAAATCGCGTATTGAACATGAATTGCTCTGGATTACATCACTTATGAAGAAAATATGAAAAATAACAAGAAAAGTTAAAAACAATGAATGAAAATGAGATTTATTATCAATACTATAATTAATAAAAGGGCAACCACGATTTGGTTACCCTTAAAAATTTATACTTCCGGATCGAAAGTTTTGCAATCTGTTTCTTCTGTAGTCGATGCTTGTTTTCCTTTATGACTTACTACATAAATTGCGTCTGCGCTACATTTATTACCGTTAGCCCAAAATTTACAATTGTTTACTTCACATAAAACGTCTTGTGCCATAGTATCACACCTCCTCGTTCTATTATCATTAACAAAATTCGGAGGTATGATACTCTTTGTTATGCATTTTTTATTCCATTTTTAGCTTTCTTAATGGCTCTATATCCCCTTGTACAATAGCATCTATATTTTCAGTTATTTTTTCAATATCAAAATGCCACCATTGAATTTGCAGTAATTCCTCTATTATTGTATTTGTAAATCGTTCCTTTATTTTATTTGCGGGGTTTCCACCAACAATTGTATATGGTGCAACGTCTCTAGTCACAACAGATTTAGCTGCAATGATTGCACCATCTCCTATTTTGATTCCAGGCATAATGGTTGCATCCATACCAATCCAAACGTCATTCCCTACAACTGTATCCCCTTTGTAAGGTAGATCAGACAAATTAGGTGTATGCTTCTCCCACCCATTTCCAAATATATTAAATGGGTATGCCGAAAATCCATCCATCCGATGATTCGCTCCGTTCATAATAAAGGTAACTCCATTTGCAATACAACAAAACTTTCCAATGATAAGGCGATCTCCAAGAAATTCATAATGATGTACTACACGCTCTTCAAATGTTTCTCCATCTTTCGCATCATAATATGAATAGTCACCGGCGAGTATATTAGCTTTCGTTATTGTATTTTTTATAAAGTGAACATTTTTATTTCCTTCAATGGGATGTTTAACATTTGGATTAGGATTCATGTTGCACAGCACTTCCTTTACCGTTTATTTCACTTTCTACCGCTATTACTGGCTTTAAATTGTATATAGGTAAAATAAATAATAATCCAATTATAAATAGTAAAGCTGTGCCTTCGTACATCGTACTTAATGAGAACATTTCTTTTAATGAACCAGCAATACTCATTGTTACTACCATTGAACCGGTGAATAGCGGACTTAAAATGCCATTTACACGACCAATAAAATCAGTATCACTATTTTGAATAATGAGCGTATTAATACCTATTTGAATACAAGGAAGAGCTAAACCGCTAAAAAGTTGTGCTGTGAGTGTTACCCATAAATTGGTGGAATAACCTATAATACCGATGCCGATTGCCTGACCAAGCATACCGATAATTAACATCTTTTGCGGCGCAACGTTTTTTGCAAACACCATCGCTAAAGCACCGCCAACAATCATTCCTGCACCATTTACTGTTAGTAACCATTGTAAACTCTCTTTTGATAATCCTAACTGATCAGTTACAATAAAAATACCTAACGGCTGAATTAAACCAATTCCTAGTCCTGCTGCCATAAAACAAAGCCCTAGCAAAGTTAATGCTTTTTTCTTTTTCACATATTTAATACCATCAAGCATTTCCTGTAATATAGTGATTTCTTTCTTCTCATTATCATTCTCAAGATCTTTCGGAAGAAATAACAACACAGCTGCTGCAAGTAAAAAAGCGATACCTGTAATAATGATTGAAATATAAATTCCAAAACTATGAAAAATAAATGTTCCAAGAATCGGTCCTAACACCATAAATATCGCAAATATTGTTTGATAAATAGACATTGCTAATTGAATTTGTTCTGCCGATAAATGCTGTTTAAACAATTTCATGCCAGATGGCTGAGAAAATTGCGAAAGGATTGCAGAAATAAGTGTGACAAAAAACACGATTTTCCACGTTCCAAACATTAGAGTAATTAATACTGCAAATACTGATAAAGAACTTAAAGTCTCACACCATATCATAGTCCTCTTCGGCTTCCACCTATCAGCAAACGTTCCACCAATAAAGGAAAAGATGAAAATTGGAGCAAACTCCGCCACTGAAATCATCGAAATAGCAAAAGCATCACCTTTTGTCATTTCCATTACGTAAAGTAATACCGCAAAGTTCCGAACCCATATTCCAATTTGTAAAAATAATGCTGATGCTAAAATCACTTGAACAAACCGATTTTTTAATACTTGTGATACCCCATTGTTTTGTTTCGTTACTACATTTGTCGACATAAAAAAGCCTCCTATTTCATGTTCTGAACAGGAAGCAGCACAAATCATATAAAAAGACTATATATTCGCAGAGCGAAATACATCCCTTTTCTATAAATGTACAGACTAATCCTATTCAGAAGAATATTTCGTTTTTTAACGAAGATCTCTTATAAATAGAATTAGTTGATCATTGGGATGTTTTCACCCTTCCGTTTCGAATTTAAATAACACATACATACTCTATGTAAAACATTTTCAATGTATGCATGTCTCCCTTTAACTATTCTAGAAAGTTAAAGGCAATTCCTCTAAAGAACGCATTAAATAGTTACCTTGCCATTTAATGTCTTTACGATCGCCTTTTATTTGTAGTTCAGGCATTCGTTTGAACAAAGTAGTAATAGCGATCTTTGCTTCTAACCTCGCAAGTGGAGCTCCTAAGCAGAAATGACTACCATGGCCAAAGGCAATGTGACGGTTGTTCTCCCGTGTAATATCAAATATTTCTGGATTTTCAAATACTGTTTCATCACGGTTCGCTGAAGCCAATGCGATAATAACCATATCTCCTTTCTGTATTGTTTGATGGTGAATTTGAAAAGGTTCTGCTGCCCATCTTGCAGTTGTAACCTCAACTGGAGAATAATAACGCAATCCTTCCTCAATAGCCGAATCAATTAGTTTTGGATTATCTTTTAATAACTGTAATTGATTTGGATTTTCAAGAAGTGCTAATACTGTATTTGTTATTAAATTTACCGTTGTTTCGTGTCCCGCTACAATTAGTAACATGATCATCGAATATAGTTCTCGGGCGCTAAGTTTATGCCCTTCACTCTCTGCAAGTATTAAAGCACTCACCAAGTCTTCTTTTGGCTCTTTTCGTTTCACATCAACTAAATATTGAAGATATGTAATAAACTCAGATAGTTGTTTTTCAGTTTCTTTTATTTCTTCAGGTGTTTCTGGTGATGCAATAACAGCATGAGACCAAATTCTAAATTTCGCTTGATCTTCTTTCGGAATACCGAGCATCTCACTTATCACAATAATTGGTAATGGAAATGAATAATCATCCACAAGATTTAATGTACCTTTTCGCTCTATATCACTTATCAAATCATCTGCTATTCTCTGAATTCTTCCGTCTAATTGTGCAATCATTTTCGGTGTAAAAGCTTTTTGAACTAAAGATCGTAAACGACTGTGGTTAGGTGGATCTGAATTTAGCATATGTGTTGTCAAGTGATCACTATTATCAACAGAAAGATACATGTTCTTTGTATCTTGAGAAAACACATTTGTCCAATCTTTTTTTAAACGATTATCTTTTAAAAGTGGCAGAGCATCTTCATATCTAGTAATGAGCCATTCTTTACCGATTTCAACTTGGTTTACAAATAATATTGGTTGTTTTTTTCTCGATTCTTTATAAATTTCATACGCATCTTCTTTAAACTGAGCTGAAGCTAAATTAATGCCATCCTCTATGCTTAACCCAACTTTATTTTTCATTGACATTGTATTCCCTCACTCTCATTTGTTGTTGAAAACCAACCCAACATATGCATTATACTCTAATAAAAACGCGAAAATTGTAAATTTTTAATCAAAATCTTACTTCGTATATTGAAAAATAAAAAGTGAGAAAGTAAAATCGTTTCACTCCCTCACTTCTCTTTATGCGAAGCACATAAAATTACTAATTTGTTGATAGCGATAACTTACTTTACGACGACGACCACCTTGCCACGTGTAACCTGATACTCCATTTCTTCTCACTTCAGTCGGGAAGAACCATAAATCCCTTCCGAAAGGACCAGGACGATGTAAGCGTAAATAGCCCCATCTTCCTAGACAGTTACACATCCAGGATTTCATATTACCTGGTTGTGCAGGAGAAGCAAATGTAGACGGTAACGACGGCGCTTGTGACGGAGGTGGTGACGTTGGGGCATCTTCCGCATCATCTGGTCTGTAATCTTCTTGTTCAATATCTCTCACTTCATTTGTAGGTTCATACCCGTAGTTTTGTGGATTATAATACATCGCTTGATCATATGGATAATTTTGTTGGTTATACATATTAATAAATCACCTTCTTTTCATTCATTTCCTTTACCATTCATATGTGATATGCCATCTCTGGGAAGCTTATGTATAGCCTAAATTCAACAAAAAATAAAGCTCGTATTTTAAAAATACGAGCTTCTTCATAAACGGAATAGATGTATTATTTTCTTAATTTCACACTATAGAAACGCATTTCATCTAATGAACCTTCAAATTCAAATACTTCTTGTTTAATTAATTCCTTTAAGCGATATTCTAAAAACGTATCGCCAACTGATTGCTCTACAAGACCAAGTGCTTCACCAATTACTCTAGGAGCTTTTCGGAATTCTTGATCAGCACCTATACTTTTCGCACATTCAATAATAAATTGATCAAAATAATTTTCTTGTACAGAACGCACTTCATTGTCTGTCCAAATTCTTAAAAATTCCGTACTTTTCGATAGACTATCCCACTCATGTTCAAACTGCATACGATTCTCTACAGTTAAATACGGCAATTTTACAAAACTTTTTTGAATTAGAGCTAAACTTTCAGGTGGTAACTCTCCTGTTCCACGAATAACATACTCTAGTTTTAATATTTCTTTACTTGCTTCAGATGTATTCATAACGCGAATATTTTTCTTATCTTTTAATTGCGCCATTACAAAACATAGACCTACATGTTCATGTGCGTTATCTGCCTTCCAAATGGTAATTGGTGTTTCATTCGGAATTGAATGTAAAACTTCTAAAGTTTCCTTAAATCTTGGTAAATACTCTTCTTCAAAATAACAATCATAAGAAGTTAAGTTATTTACTAACCACTCTTTTCTTGCTAGTTGCCCTTCATTCATATGTAACTTATTTATCGGCCCAATTGAAAAGAATTCAGAAAAAGCAACAACCATCTCTTCCAATCGTTCTTCTTGACCAAGCATATGCTTTAAACATCCAGCTGTTGAATCATCAAATGCAATATGTACGTGTGAGACTTCTTTTACATTTCTTTTATAAGATGTATTACTCGTTAGTTGCTTAGGAATATCCATCAAATTTTTAATAGTATCTTCACTATAGTTTTCTTTTAATAAATTTAATTGGATTAGAATACTTTGAAGTAAATGTTTTGCTTCATCTTCGTGCATATCTTCTACAGCATTTTTAATTTTATCTATCATGTAAACCCCTCTATTCATTTCAAAAATAACGTAGATTATAGTGTATCATTTAAGTGTTACTCTTTAAAAGTTTTTTAGCCAAATCATGTATTAGAAAGATTGCTAAATAACCTTTTGTAAATCTTTTTATTTAAATGTATAATTATATAGAAAATAAAAAATATAGGAGCTATGTTTATGGAGAAAGTATTTCCTAATTATAAACATTATCTAAAAAATTGGAGATTTATATTTATTTGTATATTACCTACTATCGCCTTTTTATATGTTTTTGATGTCATCTTTGAATTAATATTTCATCAAGATTTCTATTTATCTAACTTAATTTTTGCTATTATTTTATTTTTAATATTTATGAGCATCAAAGATATGTTTAAAATTAAAAGTTAAAGATTCGGATAAAGTGGGATAAAAAAAGAGCACCCTGCAATCAGATGCTCTCATGTGATAGAGGTTTTTCTGAGTATTAAGTAGGACACGAAGGTCTTGTCCCACTATCTAATATATGCTTGTACTTATTTTTTGTGCATGTACGAAGTATCACTATAAATTCTCCTCATAAATTCATTGTACAATTAACATATTTATACATAAAAAAACATCCCCCGTGGATGTTTTTTTATGTACCGTTTTTTAAGCTTCCATAAACTTAGCCGGTACACCAATTTTTTCAACTACAGAAGATATATTAGTAGGATTAATCATTACATTTTCAATACTAACTAATTTATTTTCTAATAGTCCATCCTCTGTCGTAATAAGTTCTTCAAACCGTTCTAAAGTCATCGAAAATTTATGTTCACTTCCGCCATTCATACTGACTTTTACATACTTCATCGTGCACCCGCCTTTCATAATAATCTATAATTCGATAAAAAGGCGCTTACATCCTTTTTATTTAATACTAGATTTTACACTTTTACACTTGCCAATTTACGTTTATATTTAATATGAAAAAAGCTGATACTATTTTTTGTTCACATTATAATTGCGAGTAAAAATGATAAAGATAGAAATGCACAAAGTGGTATAAATAAAACAGTATCCATTCTAGCAAAACGCGTATCTTTTTTTCGTTTAAAGATACCAAAATAATGAAATTCACCTATTACTCTTATCAAAAAAACAACCATACAAACCCAGGATCCCATTTGAACAATAATATTAGGAAATGCGAAATGAACAATATTTGTTTGTTGTAATAAAATTATTGCGGCCATACTTAGTAATAACGCAATGAACAAAGTCATCCCTGTACCTGGTGTAAATACCTTTTCTCCAGCTTTTGTTGGAATGACACTATTTGTCGCCCACTTACCTCCAAAAGCCCAATAAACATGTAAAAAGCTAACTAAAAATAATATACAGACAGAAACATATGTAATAATAAGCATTTTGTCCTCCTATTATTTTATTTAAGCCCTCAACTTTAGAGTATGCTATAAATTTCACCTTAGCAATCTATTTTTAATAACATAAAAACCCCTTAATGATTTTTCTTAAAATTGATTAATCATTAAGGGGCTTTTAACCTCATTATGCATTATACCGATTTCTACGACGTTCCATCCTCGTTTGTCCTTGAGCAGTCTCTTCTTTATATTGAGGTATTTGCTCTGCCATTTCATATGTTGCAACTGCAGTTGGTTCTTCGTAATTATGCTCACGTATTTCTTCAGGCGTTTTTTGTTTCGATACTTTTCCACCAAACTTAAATAATTTTAACTTAAATTTCGGTAATCTTGGGATCGGAATCTTAAATGATTGCTTTTTACGTTTCTTTTTTTGTTGAAATAAAGTTATATTTTCTTTATAATCCTCTTCTTTACGGTGTAATAACATAGCAATTAATCCACCTAATATAAGTCCACCAACTAAAAGCATAAGATATTTGAAATTACTTGTCATTAAACTCGACATACGTTCAAGTATGACTAACGATTGCACTTCTTTAATATCCCATAGTAAAGCGGCCCATAATGCGAATAAACCGAAAGTAAGCCCATATGTACGAAAACGGAATAAACATGGGATTAAAGCAATACAAGCAGCGATTTTCGCATTCGCTATGATTGAACTTGTTGAAATATCTTGATGCCAAATAACTAACAATAGTGTAATAAATGGCGCATATGCTATCCAGCTACATATACGTGAATATATTTTTTTCGCAAAATAACTACCGAAACTGGTGAAAAATAAAAGGCCTCCAATATATAAAGATTGTTCTAGTGGGATTTGTTTCATAATTCCTGCAACTGGAAAGAGGCCGCTCAATAGCATGAATAGCACATCTAATTTCTTCACAATTCCTCATTCCTTTCCAATTTCTTTTGAATTCATTCATATTGCTTTTCCAAATGATATAGTTTTTTATTTCTAAAAAACATCTTAATCCTGTATGGAAATAAAGTAAATATATAAAAGAGAAGATACATGACAAAAGATATCCTTATTTACATGAAAAAATGACAAATCCTGATTGATATAATAAGCAGGATTTGTTTATTATTATTTACAGTAGAATAATTGAATCTTTCTTTTCTATTTTTATAATATCTACATCCAATTCATCATCAAACTCTTTAAACTCTCTTGCATCTATATCAGTCATATAGCTCTTTATTACTTTCGCCATATGCATAGAATATGGCATGTGTATATTCTTTTCCAAAAGCATACTTGAATTACAGCACATGTAATGTACCATTTTAGCAATATAGTTCCTTTCAACAGCTTTTACACCTAGAGGTAATATTTCAAGTATATATCGATGCAATGTTTCATTATCATTACACAGATACTCACCAGTGCTATAATACATTCCCTTTTGATCTATATATAAACTCGTACTATCTAGTACGTCATCACATTCTATCACACCGTATTTTGGTACATCAAAAGATGTATTTATTCTTACAGCATTTAAGTTTGGAACCTTTAGCACATCTGGAACAATGTCAGGGAAAGTATCTATATCAATTTTTTCATTTTGTAACTCTTTTATCCAATGTTTTCTTACATTCGCATCTATAATGAAGTATACTTGCTCATTTTGCTCTTTTGCAGGTTGTAAAACTTCCGTTAATGTTTCAGAAACAAATTGTTTAAATTGAATGCCCATATCATTTCTTTTTGAAGGCTGCGGCAAAAAGGTGTTATGTTTATCTACATTTAATAATAAACGATCAATCGTTTGCCACTCTGTATTCCCATATAATTTATATGAAATTTCTTTTCCTTTTATTTTTGAAAAAATGGGTAAGAAATCAAATTTCGAGATTCGTTCAATTGATAAATTAACATATGTACAAGGTAAATTTATCTTATTCCAACTACGTTTTAAAAATCCTTTTTGTTCTAATAAACTCAAAATACCATTTATAATCGTTTTACGAGATACACTTTGACCTATAAATAAATTAATAAATGCTGAAATACGGTTTGTTCGTGCAAATCCTTCTCTAACAATTTGCTTTGGATCAATTTTTTCACGTCCATCACAATTTTTCATTGCAATTAACGCCAATGTCGCATCATTACGCTCACCTGCAGTAGCATAAACCGCTTTCATAACATCCTCTACTAAATTCGTTTTATACTTCTGGCAATATTGCATTTTATATGGATTTTGCAATACCTTTTCAATATTACATCTTACTATTTTTAACAACACTGGCGAATCTGCATTTAATATATATGATGACTCACTAATTTGAGCTAACACCATTTCACTTTCAAATAACGCTTGTTCTACTTCCAGCGATATTTTTTCAGACCATATTTCTAGCGTTATAGTCTCTAATCCTTTTGGTGCAATTAAAGGGAATACTTCATTCCCATTATTTTTTGCTAGTTTTTTACATTCTGGTAGTAATGTGAAATAAGAAAATTTTTGCTGAAACCCTTTAAATAAATACTCTCTCTCCTCTACTTTTATACCAGGTTTTATTTTAGTACCTTGAACTTTATATATTCTTTCATTGTATGGAAGCAACACCCTAAGATTTTCTCCCAGCATATAATCTTTCGGATATTGAAGAATATGATCTAATTCAACTTCTCCACCTATACAAAAATCATCTTTTAAATTTCTAAATATCTTAATCCATTTGATACCGTTTGTAGCCTGCTGAACTTTTAGTTTTACAAATCGTAATTTCTTATTATTCGATGCAAATTCTGGAGTAGAAATTAATATCATGCCCCGTTTTCGTCTTAATAGCAAAGGAATGTCTGGATGGTTATATTCTTGATAAAACCTCCGAATTCCTATTGAAACATTTAATAATGGAATGTTCTCTCCTCCGCGCGTTATATATTCGAACCGAAATACATAGGCGAAATAGTCTTGTGTTTTTTCATCTTTAATAGGCTCTGACATCGCCTCACAAATATTTTGTGATCTAAGAGGAGAAAAATATATATCTTCTTCATTTATATTTTCTAATTGTACAGGACGTTCACAAAAAATATGTGAAATTAAAGCGGGCACCCATTTAGAATATACTTCCTTATCATGTAGTACTGTTAAATTAGAAATTAAATCGTAATGCCATTCATATTTTGGCGATTCTATTAATTTATTAGGTTTCCAATCATGAATAATCTCATACCAACTTTGAAAAATATAATCAAGTTGTTCTTTTCTAATAGGTTCTTTACATACAATCCATGGTGTATTTTCATTTAATACATATGGATTATGCTGAATAAATAATATATCAGAAAACATATCATATAATCTTTCATTCAATCGTTTCAACTTACTCGTTAATAAAAATGTCTTATAATGTATCTCTACAATATCGAGCCATTCAATAGGAAAATATATAAATGATACGCTTTCGTTAAAAAGAGGTTCTACTATATTTTCAAATGTTAACAACTTTAATTTTTCCATAAAATGATTACTTCCTTTCTTCATTTTTCTTGATCACAAAAAAACTAAAGTATTATCTCATAATCTAATTATTTAAAAGAATAGCAAATACCGCTTATCCGACTAACATATTAATGACATGACTTTGCTGTAAGTTAAAAGAAATTATCATACATAGCCCTCCTTATATATCACAAATACATTACATTCGAATTATACAATATTAGTAACGTATTGTATTTGAGATTTACAATAACTTTACAAAAGATTATAAAAGAGGTATTGACCATACATATGTATATCAAATCCTCTTTTCACTATCCTATTACCTTTTTCGCTTCTTTATTCACTGACCACTGCTCTAATGTATAAGTCATTTCCCAAAATGAATATTCATATTGACTGCTAATAATAATTTCATCTTCTTAAGAGAATGCCGTAATTGTGGCATGAAGAAAATCATCTAGCACTGGATAGGGCTTTTTTCTTTATAAAATAAAAACCAGTCGTTAGGCTACTTAAAGGTTTTCTTATCACCAAATAAAATGATATATATATATTCTTCAGTTATACTTTCATCAACTCCTGCAACCCTAGCAAATCTCATTATGTCCGCCCCCTAAATAAAATACATCGTTAGCATGACTGGCACCCGTGACCACATAAAACGATAAAGCTCATTTACTCTTTGCCTAGTCATAACAATTAAATCATTTGCAGGTCCATTAATCACAGTTGTCCTAACTGAAGTAAATGGAAGATCTATCCCATTAACAACTATTCTTGCCATACTTTGCGTTATATCCACATCTATCCCCTCATTCCAAGAATCAAATCTGTTCCCCCTATTTACATAAGTATTCTTAGCTATAAGAAATGTTTAAAGTGAGTTTTTATTTTATTTATATGAACTCCCACAAAGTCACCTCAAAAGAATCTTATTTATGTAAACTGTCAACTAAGGAAATGCATTGGTATCAATGGTTTTCATAACTTACGATATTTCGGTCATATTCATAATTTTATATATTGGCTTAAAACCGCCATTTTCACCACCTAATCACCGTTATTTTCTACATAAACTTCACCTTATTAACTATATATATTTTTGTTCTTTTTTTGTTACGAAATTGCGTTTTGTTTGTATATACCCATGTAAGCACTGAATAAAGAGAGGAATTTTTATATGAACACTAAATTCGAGATTAATATTTCACCAGAGTTTATTATCTCTATCGTTCAATTATTAAATTTTTTACCTTAGCAGGAATCATTTGATTCTTGCTTTTTCTATTCATTATGTTCGTTTGTTTTGTGCAAAAGAAAAAGCACCTCTATGAGCGCTTTTTTCTTATCCTCTATTCGAATGTTTTCCTAATAATTCTATAAGTTTCTAGCAACGCAGTGGTAATTAAGAGTAATCCCAATAATGAATACAGAACAAAGACTAATAAATAAATTTTATTTGTTACCTGTAAATATTGAAATATAGAACCTGCTAGCATAAAAATTATCATCATAAACATCAAAGCTAAATAATTCAAATAGACCTCTTTGTTCTCGAGTCTTTTTTGGCTACTTTGATACGAAATACATGCAACTGTTATCGCTATTAAAGCAATAACTACAGTTATTCCTTGCTGAAAGATTAAAGTAAGGAATTCTTTTATTTTCTCTATATCCCTATAAGCATTTGACAGCACAGCGCCTATCGTTGCTATTACAAGCGCAACAGTACCTTTCATAAAATGTTTATTCCTTTTGTACATACCTCTTGTCATAAAAAACAACTCCCTATAAAACTATATTACAAAAACATTATAATATAAAAATATGAAGTGTTACTGTTTTTTGGCTATTTTAAGAAAAAACATTTTGTATCACCAATCAACCCAGCAAATTTACTGAGCTCAATAAGAAACACAAAAGCCACGACACTCACGCACCGCGGCTGAATATATACATATAATTGGTCTTTTCGTCTTTGTATTCTCCGTCCATTCCGACCGAGTAACGTTTTGATAGAGGGGCTATGATCATTGGTTATGAGCGCATAGATACGTTATCCCCACGTTATGCTCTTTTCAAAGAACAAATAACTGTAGGAATATCGTATCGCCGATTCCAATGTAAAAAGGTACCTAATTTAGTGCCCAAAACAGTGCCCTAAATGGTACCCGAAAAGTTCCATTCTTATGTCATACTAAGCGCTTTTGCGAATTGTAAAACACCAGATTTCCTCTTTCTATAATACTTACCTCTCTTCATCCCAAGCACCGTATAAATGTATTCATCATTTAATTCTTTACGACTCATATATTTCATTTTGAGTATTTGTTGCTCGTCCTCATCAAGTGCTTCTTCAAACGCGCGCTTTAATTGTCTATATCTGATTTCGTCTTCCGTACATTTTCTAAGCTCTGGAAATAATAATTCACCTCTGAACGCCGCTTGCTCTTCAATATTTTTAAACTTTACTTTTAACACGCGGTATTCTTGTAACTCTTCTATCACGAAAGGCCGTATTTCCTTTTCATTTACATGCCTAGAAGGTTGATTCATACGATATGGTTCCCCTCCGTTCGATCCACTTACTTATAAAAGGATTATTTTGTTTAAAACTGACTTAAACATTAGTTAATAAATGTAATTATCTTGTTAAAAACTTAATAATATTAACATCTCATACAGTTAGATATTACGTTACAATATAAGTAAATTCGTTTATAGACGAATATCCTATGACTTGCTGGGAGAAATCCTGGCTTTTTTTAACGCTTGAATAAAACCAAATATTCCGTCAATACTATAGATGACATGGGTATCTTTCTCCATTACCTGAGCAGTTAGCTTTTGCTAGCTGCTCTTTTTTTGATCCTTTATCAATTTTCATGAGACAAGAAGAATAGAAGAAGTATATCTTTTCATATGCTTTTATAAAAAAAGATAAAGGACGTGACAGTATTGGGTAACAGAAACAATCAATTTGTTTTTCATATAATAAAAGGTTCATCAATTAAGAAATTTTTAATTATCGACTTAATTACTGGAACTGGAATTTATTGGACAGTAAATTCTATTTCCTCAAGTGCTTTGATTGCAATTATTAGTTGTATTCTAGGAACTAAAAAAATAAAGAAAATGCAACAACCTTAAAATTACAAATTGAAATATACCCAAACAAAATGATTATTTCTTTAAGTTTTCAACAAATATCTCTTCAAATTTTCTAACTCAAATGAACCACTAGACGCATACACCATATACTAATTTAAATAACTTCTAGAAAAGAAGGTGAAAATTATGCCATCTGTTGTTGGAAATATGGTTGTACAAAATAGTAACGGTTCTTTCAACTTAGGTGATTTCTATAACGTTTCTCCAAAGGAAAATACAAAAGCTTATAATGGTTCAGGTGCATCAAATGTTGCTTTTGTTCTCAATACATTTAACGGCGTTAGTGCAACAAATACATTCGATTCTGATGTTGCAGACCAAAGCCAAGTTGGAACATCCTAAATTTATCCATTTCCTTCTCCCTTCCTGAATAAAACTCAATATTCCGTTAATACTATAAATGCACTTGAGTTCTGAACTTCCTTCTTAATGCTTTTCTGGAGAGCAGTTAGCTTTTGCTAGCTGCTCTTTTTTTACCTGACTACTTATCCTCCACCTTGAAGAACTAATATATTTAAAATGCTATATCTACTCCATGCCCATCAACTTAAGAATTTTCACTACCCCTAAGTATAAAAAAATGTTATTCTTTCTAAACACTCTAAGAAAAAACACCTATAAATAAAATTTAATTAATTGGTATATACTTCTTGAAACCCTTACTTATGGTTCCATTGTATCCATTTTTAGTGAAGAATTTATGTGCTTTTATTCTAGTTGCACTACTTAATAAGATAATTCTTGTGGATCCCCTTGTAATTGATATCTCTTCTACATGTTTCAATAACTTTTCCCCTATCCCATTACCTCGAAAATCTTCATTTACAATCACATACTCTAAAACAGTATATGGTCTAAATTGATATCCAGGATCAAGGCAAAACGTCATAAATATACTTCCTTTGACGTTACCACTTTCCTCATAGACAAACAAAAAATTATTAGAATCATCCCTTATCTGCTCAATTCTTTCTGGTAAAACTTTAATATTTTTGCTATGTGGTGCTAATTTTTTATATAGATTTTCAATTACATTACTGTCCTTTGGTTCAGCTTCACGAATCATATAATTACCTACCTTTTGCATTTAATATATCGATGACTTAAATTATTTTAAAATTCCGATTAAATTATATATTAAAACAAGAATTTTTTGGTATAATTTAGGTGAGGAGAGGATGAAAATGAAAAGAATTGGAATAATTGCAGCTTGGCAACCTGAACTGAATTATTTACACGAAGAATACCCGAGTAGAAAAGTTCGTAAAATTGCCGCATGGGAATTCCATTATCATAGTATTAACAATTTAGAGATTATATCTGTTATAAGTGGTGTTGGAAAAACAAACTGTTCTAGTTGTACACAATTACTTATATCAGAGTTTCGTCCTGATGAAATATATATGACAGGAATTTGTGGAAGTTTGTCAGATAGCATAAAGGGTGGCGAAATTGTCATTGCAAGACAAATGCTCCAACATGACGTTACGAATGCTGGAAAAGGCGATGATGTGTGGGACCTGTATACTGGTAGAACATCGATTATTGATGGCGATAATTCTATATTTAGTGATTTTCTTAATTTTGCTATCAATACTAGTGAACATAAAATCAACAACGGGATGTTTATATCGGGAGATCAGCGTATTAGAGAAGATGTTTTGAGATCATCATTAAGTAGTACTCATAATGCTATTGCTGTTGACCAAGAGATAGCATCTTTTTCATACGTTTCTTATGTTAATAAAATACCATTCCTATGTGTGAAGTCTGTATCCGACCAAGCAGATAATAAAACTATTGAAGACCAAAAAAGGTTTAAGCTTTTGGCATGTGAAAATTCATGTAAATTATTAATTGAATTTCTATTGAGATAGAATTTGATAAGATGATTGTTTGTTCAACTAACTGGTGCGTTATTTGTGAGAAATGTTTCTAACTAAAATTGAGAATGGTGAGCTTCTCTTGGAACTGAGGGATTACTTTTATAAAAAGTCTAAGTTTTCCAAGGAATCTTTTATAGAGAGACTGCCACTTCGCTATCAAGCTAACAAAAAATATCCCAAAGTGGAAAAATACGCTATCATTTTTGTAGAAATATACAGAAGGGATGGTGTTTTTTTTATGAATCTATCAATTCAAGATGAACTACAACCATTTGCGGAAGAATTACAACGATATGTTACTCCTATATTTTTAGAAGAACTTGCTAGAGAACTCGGATTTATAAAGCGAAAACGTAAGTTTTCTGGATCAGACTTAGCTGCTATTTGTATCTGGATTAGTCAACGGGTGGCAAGTGATCCATTAGTCCGATTATGTAGTAGGCTTCATGCAGCTACCGGTACTTTACTTAGCCCTGAGGGTTTAAATAAACGTTTAAATGCTAAAGCAGTTTTGTTGTTACAACATATTTTTTCTTTACTATTACAAAAAAAGTATGTGAACAAACGAAAATTTCTAACCATCTCTTCTCTTATTTCAAACGAATTCGTATTCTAGATGCCACCGTATTTCAAGTGCCGAGTGCTTTAGAGAATGTATATCCAGGATCTGGAGGATGTGCCCAAACAGCTGGAATCAAAATTCAATTAGAATATGATCTGCATAGCGGGGAATTTCTTAACTTTCAAGTTGGGCCAGGGAAAAATAATGATAAAACATTTGGTACGGAGTGCTTAGATACCTTACGACCAGAGGATTTATGTATTCGTGATTTGGGTTATTTTTCATTGGAAGACTTAGATCAAATGGATCAACGAGGTACATACTATATTTCTCGTTTAAAACTAAATACAAATGTATATATGAAAAATTCAAACCCAGAATACTTTAAAAATAGTGCAATTAAGAAACAATCGGAATACATACACATCGATATGAAACAGATTTTGAAACAACTACAACTATATCTTGAAGTATGTACACCTGAAATGAATGCATCTTTTATAAATATCGTTTATTTTCATCCTTTATTTTTTGTACTCATTTTTTCAATAGGAACTTTTTTGCTGGTATTATAGGATTCTCTAAGGTAAATAATTGGATAGCAATGCTTAGAAGCATAGTGACAGTTCTACTAACATTGTTATTATCAGTGTTTTTAACAATAACTTTGATTGTTGGCTATGCATTAAGTTAAACGTAGTTCTTCACGAATAAAACTCAATATTACGTCAATACTGTAGACAACCCATTTCGATCCATATTCCATAATTGGAGCAGTTAGCTTTTGCTAGCTGCCTTTTTTGAGTTTGTCTGTCCGAATAAAATTCTAAATTATGTCCAATACTATAAATGGGCTGATACAGCTTGAATTGACAGTGACCTCTGTAATGTTCTTTTCCTCTTTCTCTGAGGACGGAGCAGTTAACGATTGTTAACTGCTTTTTTGTATTAAGTTAATTATAAATTTCAGGTCTTATTTCTCTTCTACGCCATATACTTTTAACCTAACTATCCAGCTCAAAGTGTTACCTCCTATCTTAAAGAGCACTGATGCATGGTGCTCTTTTTTATTTTGTTCCCTTTCATTTCTGAATAACATTTTTAACCCTGTTCATACTATTTTTGTAACTTAAAGTTACAAACTATTTCTGTAAGCGGAGCGTTTCTTTTGTACAACAAGCAGTTAGTTTTATTAACTAGCTGCTTCGTTGTGCTAAAGAAAGATTTTTTAAACTGCACACTTTGTAAGAACATACATAAAATATAATGCGGTATTCTTTTTCAATATTAGTCTTGATCATGAAGCGCCCTAAAAGGCGCTCTTTATATTTGAAATAAATAACCCTTTTGTTCAAACAGACTCACGATTCATATAAACCAAACATATATATACATAGACAAGACATAGCTTTTTATTATACATGCACAATTTTTGTGCATGTTTTTGTTTAATACAATAACTATACCAACCTAAATATGGTAAAATTTAAATAAGGTAGGTGAATATAATGAGTGGATTTGTAGTTTGCACACTTGTTGGTCTAATCATTGTAATAATGGGTTATCTGATTCATATTAAAAAATAATTATTTCTTATTGCTGGATACCAAGATGCTACTTTTATTGGTGATAAAAATAAACTAGCTAAATTATTCGGCATATTTGCTTACATAGTAGGAATTGCTACTTTTTTACTACCTTTCGGACTTGAATTTTTTGGTGGCATAAGTGGCAAAATCTATGCAACCTGTGTTGTTGCAGGTACATTTTTTGTTTTGGTTAGAAAACAAATGATTAATAAACCTTTTTAAAAAGAGTCTTAATATAGCTCTTTTTTTATAGATAAAACTAATTCAAATAACTATTTTGTTAAATTTCTCAATTCACTAAGTGCTAACTTTATAAAATGAATTCATATACATTTATTGAATACATATTACGTTCATATAGAACCAACTAGTTTAGGAGCTGATCAGTATGACAAGTAAACCACTGGTAATAACGCTACCTCCTATATCAAAAACCAAAATCACTTTTTATTCTTCTTCTGGTGAAGTAATAAACCACACTTTTTTTACAAACGAGACTTTAGAACCTATAGCAACGTTTGCATATTGTCCTATAGACTTTGAAAGATTTGAAACTAAACGAATGCCAGTCCTTATAAAATAATTTTTCATTCTCATTTACGAATAATCTTTTTTTCATTACACATACTACATCTGAGCGCTCTCTCCCTGGGCTTCGCTCTTTCAAAACGGAAGGCACTCCTCCGTGCAGTGTATGAACATAGCGGGCAATCCAGTCAGGTGCCTGCTATGTTTGTTTATAGGTGTAAAGATTCTTGTAAAAACTAACGCTTTCATTTTAAATTTATATTGTTTTAAACTATCTATTCTACTTCTCTTCTCTTGTTCATATGCCAAGTTCTCTATTCATACACTAAACATAATTGACATAACTAAGTGGAGGATAACTATGTCTTTTGCAAATATGATTAAATACGGACGCGTTCCCCTCTTTAATTCCAACTTCCCTTTAATTTTATTTTGGAGTCAAAAAAGTGGCTGTACTTCTCTTGCACATTGGTTTTTTTATCAAATAAATTTATTTAAACAAGCCATAAAATACGATTCTTTCATCCATAATTATGAAAATGAAATATATAAAAACTCCTCGGACTACTTTATTGAATTAGCTGCAGCTTTATATTCAAAAGAAAAAGATACCTATAAGTTAGTAAGAAACCCGTATACAAGAGCTGTAAGTTCATTCTTCTCATTAATCGCTCCCCCTTACATAGAAAACCCAGCATGGAATCCTATTCGGAACTTTTATTATGGTAATGAATTTTGTAATAAACCTATTTCATTTAAAATCTTTCTCTACTACTTAAAAGCACAAATGATGGATTTAGAACAAGTAGATCCACATTTAATGCAGCAGTATGAACCAGGTGAGGAGGAGTTTGTTACAAAGTATATCTACCTTGAAAATTTCTCTACTGAAATTATTCGCCTCGAACAAATATATCAACTAAAAACTTCCCCTTTACATATACTAACCAAATCATGGCATCATCAGAAGGACAGGGCGATTTTTAAAGGGAATTTTGCAGATGCTGATATTACTGATCCTTTATTCCCACGGCTCCCAACATACGATAGTTTTTATGATCATGAAACTATCCAATTAGTACAAGATGTTTTTAATAAGGATTTCAGCACATACAAATACCCATTAACCCCTTTAAAAAATAACTGATTTTCTAATTGCAGTTTCATATATTATAGAGAAACTTAAATTGACCTATTTAAGTTTCCTCATAAAACTCTCGTCGTAAGTTGGGACACTGGAAGCCGTGTCTTTTTTTAATAAAATTCAAATCAATATTCATATATTACAATAGCATCAGAAGTACCATTAAAACAATTAGAGCAACTACCACAGCCGCCACAACCTCCACAACTAAAACAACCAAAACAACCGAAGCAACCAAAACAACGGAATCCACCACAACGAAATCCACCGCAACGACCGCCACCGCAACGACCGCCACATCCGCCACAGCGACGAGCAGCATCTTCAATATAGTAATATGGATATTGGTTTTGCTGGTCCCAGTACACAACATTTCCAGACTGGTAATCATTAAGGCTTAACGCTTGTAGTTCTTGTTGAAACTGATTCATTTTCATGACCTCCGTTTATTAACTTTAAACCTTTCGACGCTTTCCTATATTTCTGTTTGTTAAATCTTAGTAGAAATAGCGCTATAAGCTAAGTTCAATACGTACACCTACAAAATATGACCTATCACTAGATGATGCACCTTGTTCATGTACCTATTTTTAGGTTATTTTTCCACGGGCTCATTTTTATAAAGTGAAACTTTAATCAGTGGGGGTTTTCTTTATCCCCCACTGATTATTAGTTGAACCAATCGGAATTTTATGGGCAGCCCGCCCCCCCACCTAAATTCTTTTCTTTCGCTGAATTTTGTTTTGAGGCGGGGGTCTTACTGCCCATTAAAGCGGGATAAATTGAAAAAAGACGCACTTAGATTGATGCGCCTTTTTGTGATACTTCTTTTGTTAAATTATATACATAAGTATTATTCATACCTGTGAATAGCAATACCTCTTCTCTTTATCCTATTACGTTTTTCTCTTCTGTACTTATCGGCCACTTTTCTAATGTATAAGCCATTTCCCAAAATGAATATTCATATTGGCTGCTAATAATAAAATGTTGTTTCATTCGATTTCGGTCTGCCTCTGTTACTTTTTCAGCTATTGCATCTAATCGTGTAATTTGTTCTTCAACCAACGTTCGGAACCAATCAGATCCATAAGCAGAAATCCATTCGTTATAAATTGGCTCTTCTGGCCGACACTCTTTTAAACGCTCACCAATTTCATAATATAACCAATAGCAAGGTAAAATAGCTGCAATGATATCACCTAAATGCCCTTCATACGCAGCACGATACATATGTGAAGTATATGCGTATGCAGTTGGAGCAGGGATAAAAGTATCTTTTTCTTCTTGTGTTATCCCTAATTTCTTCGCAAAATTCTCATGTAAAGATAATTCCGCCTCATATGTATTTTGAGCATGGTGTGCCATACGAGCTGTCGTTTCTAATTCCAGTGCTTTTGCAGCTCCTAAAGTTTGTACTCTAGCAAAGTGACTTAAATAATATGAATCTTGAAGCACGTAATAGCGAAAACTAGCTAAATCTAACGTTCCTTCACCAAGTTTTTTTACAAAAGGATGATGAAAACTAGCTTCCCAAATTGAATCTACTTCTTTACGTAATGATTGTGAAAAAGTCATTTAAGTCCCTCCAATTATGTATAAAATTTAAGTATTTACCCACCATTATTAAATCTGTAAAACAAAAAAACTTTCTTTACAGGCGTAAAGAAAGTGAAATTGACAGTTTTTATTTATTAAATAGCAATGTCTTTCCCACTTCCCTACGCTGGCATTAACCAGATCAGGTACTAAGAGTCTCAAATTCCAATTTGATCTCAGCCTATAATAGGCCCCCCTAGTGGATAAAATATTTAATTTTCGTATTGTATTCATCATAACATACTTCATGTAACTGTCAAAAGTTATTCATGATACCACTACTTAAAATCCTTCGTCTTTTCTTACTCTTAATGAAGTTTCAATAATCATATCTAATAGTTTACTATATTCAATTCCCGCTGCAGCTGCACTTTTTGGTAGTAAACTCGCTTGCGTCATCCCTGGTAATGTATTAATCTCCATTACATATGGAATACCATCCTTCACCATCATATCCACCCTTGCATAAACGCTGCATTTTAATGCTTTATAGCAAGCCAGTGACGCTTTGTTTACACGTTCCTTAAGTTCAGCTGGAAGTTCAATAACTTCTTCAATTGTACTAGTATCATCATATTTCGCATTGTAATCAAAGAACTCCGCCGCATGTCGAATTGAAATAATAGGTAATTGTTTTCCATCAAAAATGGAACATGTAATCTCGTCACCTTTTATATATTTCTCTATTACTACTTCAGAATCCCATTCGAACACCGTTTCCAGCATTGAAATTAATTCATCTTTATCATAGACAATCTTTACCCCCACACTCGAGCCACCAGAGTTTGGTTTTACCACTAACGGAAATCCTAATTTATCTAATTCATCAACATTTAGATCCTCCATTTTTGTAAGTTCAATCCAATCTGGTGTTTCTATTCCTTCATAACGTAAAATCTTTTTCGAAATATTTTTGTCCATACATATACCGCTAGATAACATATTGCTTCCGCTATAAGGAATACCTAAACTTTCAAGCGTTCCTTGAACAGTTCCATCTTCTCCGTATTTTCCGTGTAATGCGAGCAATGCAAAATCAATGTCTTTCGCTTTTTCGATTAAATCCATTTTTTCATTTAATGTAATTGGTACAATTTCATATTTATTTTTATCTAAATTTGCAATCATTTCATTTCCAGTCATAATGGATACTTGTTTTTCAGAGGATACTCCTCCCATAATAACGCCAATTCTCATTTCCTCAACTCCAAATTTCGTTTTTTATTGTATCACCGATTATTTTGATTCCACGAACTATTTCTTCTTCTTTCAGGCGTGAAAATCCTAATCGAAAAGTGGTCGCTCCTTCTCCATCAGAATAAAACACATCTCCAGGAGAAAAAGTAACCCCTTGCTCATAACACTTTTGCAAAAGTGTGCGGGCATGAATTTTTTCTTCTAACTCTATAAATAAATGAAGTCCACCATCACCGGTCATTCTTTGAAACGGAATGTACTCGTTACACGCCCCAACAGCTAACTCATATTTTTTCTTATAAACAGACCTTGCCTTTTTTAAATATTTTTCAAAATATCCTTCATGTAAATATTGAAAAAGAACAGCTTGATCTAAAGTAGATGTGTGAATTGTTCTTGCTCTTTTTACACTTTCTAAATAATGAATCAGCTCTTTATCTGCAATGATCCATCCAACACGTAAACCAGGGAAAAGTACCTTCGAAAAGCTACTAATATAAATCACATTATTACCAGCACCAGCAAAAGTTAATAGTGGGGCTAAATGTGAACCTGAATAACGTAGTTCCTCATTAAATCCATCTTCTATAATAGGAACCTTATATTTTGAAAATAATCTCATCAGTTCCGTTCTTTTCTCTGAACTCGTAACAATACCGGTTGGATTATGATAGGAAGGAATTAAATACGCAAAATCAAACTCTTTTTCACGCAAGCTTTTTTCCACTTCGTTCGTATCAATACCATCTTCATTCATATTTATTCCATCCACTTCAAGACCATGTAGGCGGAAAAGTTTGAGTGCAGCATGATGAGTCGGATTCTCGCAAATAACCCGCCCTGATTTCTTTGATAACGAGGATAGAACAATGTCTAACCCTTCTGTAAATCCATTTGTAATTAAAATGTCTTTATTCGAAATATCTACACCTTTCATTTCCATATAATGAAGTAAATATTTCATTAACGGTCTATAGCCTTTTGCGTATCCGTAATTTAATACGACATCACCTTCAATGGACATACGAGTAAGAAAAGCTCTTTTGAAATTTTCCACATCAAATAGCTTTTCGTCCGGAGCGATACTGTTAAAAACAATCATTCCTTTTTCCCAGCGAACACCATGTTTCATTAAATCTAATTCATCCGCTAATAAAGTAACTGTATTAATTTTATTTTTCCAATCTATTTCAACAGACGAAGTGTTTGAAATATCAACCTTCGCAACAAAATTCCCTTTTCCTTTAACTGCATATATAAGTCCTTCTTGCTCTAAATCCGCATAAGCAGCTAGCACAGTATTTCTGCTCACACTTAATAATTCGCTAAGTTCCCTCGTCGAAGGAATTTTTTGATCCCCGAGCAAATACCCTTTCATAATCATCTTTTTTAAATAATCTTTCAATTGAATATAAACGGGACGCTCTTTGACAACTTTAAAATCTTTAAACAATTCCTTACCCCCTGCAATCATTTTTGCATATTTATTTCATTCTCAAAAGGTCCACTACATATGTATTTTTTATAAAGGGCGGTACGGTCTTATAAAGTGGAACTTTAATCAATGGGATTGTTTATTAAGCTCACTGATTATTAGCCCTCACGAACCAGGCGTTTTACTACCTGTTACTAAGGGATAAATCTTTACGGTATAAGTTAATTATATCTTTTAAAGCTGCTGCTGCGGCTCCGCGTGGATTTGATGCACCACCAATTGTAGTAACTTGTCCCATCGTATCTGTAAAGAACGTAATCCCTTTTTCTGTCCCATTTACATTTGCTAGCGGATGATCCTTATCTATTTCGTACGGTTCTACTTTAAGAGTCACTTTACCATCCTGGTCCTTATACGCTGAAGCTATTAATTTAATAAATTTATTTTGTTCCTTAGCATTTCGAATTTGTTGTTTTGTAACATGTTCAATTCCTTTTATATATATATCTGTAAGCATATGCTCTGTTCCCATTAAACTGTTTGTCAAAAGTAACAATTTACAAGCACTATCAGATCCGCTTACATCCAATATTGGGTTCGTCTCAGCAATTCCTTTACGTTGCGCTTCTTTCAGTGCTTCTTCAAACGTAATATCTTCCTCATTCATTTTCGTAAGAATATAATTTGTTGTCCCGTTTAATATTCCTTCTATTTTTTTAACATGGCAACCAGCTAAACTAAATTGACCAATATCAAGTGTCGGTAATGCGGCCGCAGTTGCACCACTATATCGAATTCGTACATTCGCAATTTTTGCTGCTTCATTTATTTCTCTCCAGTTTGTAACAAGCGCACCTTTTGAAATTGCTACTATATCCATTTGTTTCTCAATCGCTTGTTTTATATATTGTTTCCCTGGATTTCCATCTTTAAGGTTTGTAACTGTTGATTCTACCAGCACTGTACCACTTATGTTATCTGTCGCACGTTCCTCCGGATGATATTCTATATACTTTTCAATTGCAGCACTACTGCTACCATACATTAATAAGTTGTGAATAGATAATCCATCCTCATTATGTATTGCAACATTTCTGCCTAATACGCCACTTACAACTAACTCTATACCATATGTTTCATATATATATGAACATTTTTCATGTAGTAATTTTATAAACTCTCTTCCTACTGTTCCATATCCTGATAGTACAACTTTAATTTTCATAATATCCCCCCATATTTTTCTACCAAATCCCTCTTTCAATATAATATAAAGCGCCCTCGAATTCCATCGAGAGCGCTTTATTATTACCTATTTCGGTAAACGTGATAGCTTTTCAGCAATTGTTCTATAAAACTCTTGAATGTTAGAAAAACCTAACGTGTCTGAAATACTTAATCCTACCATGTCGAGATGGTCCCAATTTGCTTTCGTTTCGATATGATTCCATTTCCCAATCTGTAATGACTCATTATTATTTACGGTAGCATTAGAAGAAGGTGCAATCATAGAACTTGTATTTACTACACCATCATTTTGCCACCAAGTAGTATCAATTAATGGACGATTTTCTTCATACCTTGCATAGGAACCTAAGAAAAATGCATTCCCCATTAACACTTTATTCATCGTTATATGAGGCAAATGTAAACCTGTTATAGGTGCCGCTTGTGATGCATGTCCACTATAGGATAAGTAATACACATTCGGTTGCGTCTTTACCCAATTATTTAACTCCTTTGCACCATCTGTACTTAAATCCCATTGACTTATATCTTTTGTATTTTTCCAAAGTGAACTATTTAGAATACGATTACTGTATTGGAAAAAGGACTCTCCAACATTTTTCTTTATGCCCCATTGATCCAATTTAAAATCATATAGTGATAAATTATCGTTTCCTCCAAAACTTGCAGCTGTAATGAGTAAATCTTTAACGAACGGTAGTAGAAGACTACCATCCGCAAGTGTTGTACCGTTGTGAGGAGTTGCTAATGTTGTAACACTATGAACATATGATTTCTCGCCCTCAAATAATGGTGATATTTTGGTGTTTGGGTGATTTTTCACATAATTTTTTTCTTCAAAACTGCCTTCTTTTAATAGCTGTACTAATGTTCTAATCGTTTGTCCACCCATGCTATGCCCAACTAAATGAACTTTATTTGTTTCACTCCAATTCGGCGCAAAACCACTATAAGTTCTACCAAAACGATTATGTCCATGTTTCTCAGCATGTGCGGCACCGTAGTCTACTGTTCCACCGTTAATTTGGGCATATAATTCACATGCACGGTCCCAGTTACTAGAAACTGGTCCAACAGCTGCGGTATGAACTGTATAACCATTGCGTTTCAAATCTTCTTGTATATCATGAACACCCCCCCAATATTTAACCCCTAGCATTTCCTCTCTACCCCATCCGGCAAACCCATTTACTAAAATGATCGGATAATTATTTTGTTGACTCTCTTCAGCATATGTTATTTTCGCTACCAATGAACAAACAGCCACTAATGCAAAAAAACATATTTTTAAAAATAACTTCCCCATATTTCCTCCCCCTGATAAAACGTTTACATTTTTCACTTTACAGCATGCTTTAATAACTTAAACATAATGTAAATTATTATATATACGTTGTATATATAGAAAACATATACAAATGTTGATAAATATTAATTCAAGTAAACATTTACTTTTTACAATACACCTTGTAAATCTATTTATTTGAATTTATAATTAGGTATAGTTTCCTCATGTTAAAAAGATTTAAAAACCATAAGAAAACTAATCTCATTGCTTGAAAAGGAGGAAAAAGCATGCAAATCAGATCAAATATTCATACATTATCTCAACCTACTAAAATAACTCCATCTAATCTTGAGCATAATACTATCTCTTCTACTAAACTTGAAGATAAAAAATCAAATGATCCCATCAAATTTGATATTCGTTCATCTGAAAAAGAGACGAAACAACCTGAGCATAAATTTAATGAATTAGATTTATGGAAGATGCTAAAAGATAAAGGTGTTCCTTTATGGATTATACTTGAAATGCTACAAAAGGCTCGTAAAGAAAAAGAAGCACAAAATAATTCAGTTCAAAATTCAAATGCGATTGAAGAAACGAGTGAGACTCGATTAAATGAAGTAATGTAATCTATGTTATATGAATGCTCTAAAGTAAAAAGAGTTCGAGATTGATAAAATTTCTATCAACCTCGAACTCTTTTTTAAGATTTTTCTCCAATCGTTACAAACTGAAATGATACCTCCCCTTGATGATCTTTAATTAACTTTTCTACTTTTACTTTTTCATTTATTAATGTATTATCTGTCGACATTTTAGGTTTTTCATCACCTAAAGACTTGTTCAGGTGGAGAAGATGCATTTTCGTTTCATTTGCTTTTAATTCTTTATACACACTATCTTTTGCTACAATTACATACGCTTGTGTTGGATATTTACGAGTGTTACCTATCCAAGCATCACTACCGTATTTAACAGCAAACTCCTTTCCTTCTAATTCAATACTTTTTAAATTTTTTTCATCTTCTTGTGCCAACAAAATCGAGCCTTCTTTTGGTAACTTAGGTAACGTATCTATAGGTCTAAATTTGGATCCATTCTCTCTTTCACGAAAAATCTTTGTTTTAATCAACGCTTGTGCTGTAGATTCATTTAAAATTAAAACTTGTCCATTTCCAAATGTACCCGTTTTCACAGAAAACACTTCATTTTCTTTCGTAATTTCCTGATAACGATTCATAATTAATAAAGTATTATTTTCATCTCCAATGATTAATACACCGTTAGCTGGAAATCTGTTTTCATTTTTAGAGCATGCACTTAAACTTATTAACATTAATATACTTAAAATGAAAATAGATAATATTTTCTTCATCACAGTTCCTTTCATAACTCAAATTGTTTTTACATGCTTTTATGCAGTCTTACTTACTCATATTCCCTACTGTTCCATAGTTTTATAAAGCTTTTGTAAATAACGCCAACGAGTTATATAGAAATATAAAACTTGTATACAGATAAATGAAATTAAAATTACAATAGAACTATTTAAAATAGAAAAATCGACTAATTGTTGTAATGCCATATAAGCAACCACTGTGTGTATTACTGCAATGGTAATCGGTAAAAAGAACATTAATAATAACTGTCTCGTTACAACTTTTTTCAACTCTCGCTTACTTAATCCCATTTTCGAAATCATTTTATATTGTTGTTGATCGCGATCCAAATCAGTATATAACCGGAAGTAAATAAAACTAGCGGCAAATGTGAAGAAGACGATTCCAACTAAAACACTGGCCATAAGTAATAATCCATTCGTTTGTTTTGCCTCTAACAAACTTAAAGTCAAAGCTTGAAAATGGAAATTATCTTCTCTTGCATCTGCATTGAATATACTATTTAATTGATTTGAAATTTCTTTTGTCTTTATCCAGTCATCTACAACAAATCCGTATGTACGATGTTGAATAACTACATCATCTTGATTGATATTAAAAGGAATACCATCATATACACGATCTTGAACCGCGATAAAAATACCGCTAGTATCATGTGGTAAAACTAAATTTTCTACAGCTTTTTTCACACGAAATGTCTTTATCCAATCTCCTTCAATGACTTCAATATTCTTTTTATAATCACCATTTTTAAATTCTTGTTTTTGTGATACCATTCCAGGGATTAGTAATATTTCATCTTCTTTTTCAATCGTTTCTTGTTGATACCCTAGCGCTCTCGCAAGTTCGTTATATTCACTTAATTTCATTACATATACATTACTTTCTGTATATTTATAAGAAGATGAAGCTGTTCGATATGGAATATTCGCATCAGCAAGATGTTTTTTTATAATAGAGAGATGTTTATCCACCACTTTGTCTTTTTCAGGACCTATATAAAGAAACGTATATGGGTTTGTCATTCTTACCAATTCTTTATTCCCAATAGCAGCTGTAGTTCCAATTGCTGTAAAAGCCACTGCTGAAATAATAGACACTATAAAAAACATAGTTGCATTATCTTTCATACGGTAAATTAATTCTGAAAACGTTAATATATTTGTTCTCTTTAAAAAGAAAAATTCACTCCTTTTCGCAAGATGCAATATATAAACACTACATTGTGTATATAAAAAGTACGTTCCTATAATTACTAAGAGCACACCCATTACGAGCATGATAAAACTATGATTTTGAATAAAGCGAAATACTGAAATGTACCCATACCCTATACTAATTAAAGAAAGTAACGATAATATTATTGAAGCTTTCGGTTCAGGCTTTGGCTTTTCTCCAGCTTGAATAAGTTCCACAAGTTCGGTTACTTTAACCGTTTTAAATGTAACTAACGAAACGATTAAAAATAAGACAAGAAACGTGAAAACTGTTAATAATACAGCCTGCACTGGTATATAAAAAGGTAAACCATTACTAATCATTAATACACTGGCACTGATTAGTAAAACTAGTTTAGAAAATATGAGGCCAATGAGGATCCCAATACAAATCGAACCAAGTCCGATTAACATATTTTCAATTAACAATAACTGCTTAAGCTGTCTCATTGACATACCTTGCATCATTAAAATACCAAATTCTTTCTTACGCGTTTTTAAAAACGAGCTCACTGAATATAAAATAAAGAAAAATGAAAAGACAAAAATCAAACCTTGGGATATTTGAAATCCTAATGTACCAAATGTACTTATTGTTTTACTTGTCGATTTCAACTCCCCTTGTAAATCAGGATGGAATAATAAAAGGGCATATGTAAAGAAAATCATAATCGAAAATGCACTACTTAAAAAATGGGCAGCATATGTACGCTTATTTCGAAAAATATTATTAAATGCGAACTGACGAAAAGTCATGCCTTTTCCCTCCTAACAAAGAAAGGACATCCATAATCTTTTGATAAAAGGTTTGCCGACTTTCACCACGATAAATTTCGTTATACAGTTGACCATCTTTTATGAAGATTACTCGGCTACAAAAACTAGCTGCATACGGATCATGTGTAACTAACATCATCGTTGCCTTTTCTTCCTTATTAAGCGTATCCAGCATCTCCATTACATCATTTGAAGATTTAGAGTCTAAATTCCCGGTCGGTTCATCAGCAAGTAATAATTGCGGCTTATGAACAATTGCACGAGCAATTGCTGTTCTTTGAGCTTGTCCCCCTGAAATTTCAAACGTTCTTTTATTCAATATATCTGTAATATTTAATTTCTCTGCAATTTCTTCTACTCGTTTATTCATTTCTTGCACAGAAACACCATCTAATGTCATCGGCAATACGATATTTTCCTTCACTGTAAGCGTACTAAGTAAATTAAATGATTGGAATACAAATCCTAATTGTTTTCTACGGAATAAAGCCAAATCTTCAGATGATAACTGGAAAGGATTCGTACCATTTATTACTATTTCTCCCGATGTTGGAGAGTCGATAGTAGATACCATATTTAATAACGTTGTTTTCCCGCTACCAGATGGCCCCATGATCCCTATAAATTCACCTTCTTGAATTGATAAATCAATATCTACTAATGCTTTAAAAGGTATTTTCCCTTTATATACTTTACTAATATTTTTCGCATGTAAAATTTCCATTTCTATTCTCCCTTCATTTGCACTTCTCACAATAGAGTGTAAATGAATTCTCTTATAGCTCATATTGATTCATCTTTCATTTATCTTACACGCTTGTAAGATTTCTAAAAAAACTGATAATAATACTATTTACAAATTAAAATTACGCATAACTATCTTATAATAATTGTATAGTGGTAGGAAATACAATATCCTATCTTTATTATACGAAAAAGAAAAGACCGATTACTTTATCGATCTTTTCATTCCCAAAGTTATATTTTTAACTTACGCCTTTAATTGAAATGTATTTGATAAATACTCTCTGCATCATTGACCGTAAACTCTTGTAGGTATAGATCTCCACAATCTATTCTAAATAACTTAGTCAAACTCTCTTCTCCCATGTTAATCCCCCTTACTTACATTAAAGTTCCTTAATCTGCTTCGTAAGTTCCTTAAATCGTTCATCCAGTGCTTTATATTCTTTGTCTTTAGAAGTTAAAAAGCTTAATTTCCCTAATACTTCTTGTCTTTCTGTTTCTAACGTTAAACGTAGCTCTTCAATTTCATCTCTTGTTTTCGTAGGTTCTTCAAGTTGCTTTTGTATCGTATTGTTTACAAACACAAGTTTTGTGTTTGTTGTTTTCTCCAGAAAATATCGATCATGAGAAACAATAACGAGTGTTCCGTTATACTCAGCTAATGTATTTTCGAGCTGTTCACGTGAAGGCAAATCCAGATGATTCGTTGGTTCATCTAAAATAAGTACATCTTTTTCATCTAAAATATAAGCCATTAGCTTACATTTTACTCGTTCTCCCATACTCATATATCGTATCGGCTCTGTCCATTGAGAAGATTCAAATCCTAAATGTTTCATTAAATTTTGGACTTTTCCTCTTTCTTCAAATGTCTCTTTATAAAATAAATCTTCTGGTGTTTTATCAAGTGGTAAATCAAATACTTCTTGTGTTAAATAACCGATGTTTGCTGATGGTGAAATCCATATTTCGCCTTGAGCAGTTTCCGCTCCCATAATCATCTTTAGTAATGTTGTTTTCCCGCTACCGTTTGGGCCAACAATCGCAATCTTCTCACCGTGCTGAATTGTAAAATTAACGTTTTCAAATAATAGCCGATTATTAAATTCTTTCCGTAATTGTTTTACTTCTAAAAAACGTTTCCCTACTTTTTTATTCGCTTGAATAGAAAATTCAACCGAATAATCTTCTTTCACACGTTCAACTTTCGTTTTCTCAAGCTCTTTTTCAAGACGTTTTCGTTTCGATTTTACTTGCGCATCCATTCGCTTCGCCTTTACACGATAAAACTCTTTCACACCTTCTTGTTTTGTGGACTGCGCATGTGCCTTTTGTGACCATGAGCTTAATTCTTTTATATGAGTTTCTACTTGTTCTATCTTCTTTTGTTGTTTTTCATATTCACGCTGCTGCGTCATTCTTTTATGCTCACGTGCTTTCATATAACTCGTATAATTCCCGCTATGATCAATTAATTTTTTATCCTCAATTGACCATATTCTAGTCGCGACAACATCTAAAAAATATCGATCATGCGATACGACGATAACTGTACCTTTCATATTTTTTATTTGTTTAATAAGAAATTCCGTACTCATCTCATCTAGATGATTTGTCGGTTCGTCTAATATTAAGACATTAGGATTTTCAGCAAATCCTTTTGCTAATCGAACTTTTAGCTTTTCACCACCACTTAAAGTAAAAAAATCATTCGTTGGCACGCCCCATTTCGCAAGAAGTTCTGCTTCTTTTGCAATTATATCCTTATTAACAAAAGATTCTTTTTCTTGTTCAACATATGCTGTTGTCATGTTCATTTGCATCCATTCAACAGTACCTTTTGAAGGCTCAATCTTCCCATTTATTAATTGAAGTAACGTTGATTTACCGGCACCATTTTTACCAATTAATCCGATAACATCCCCTTGTTTTACTGTCACATTCATTTTCTCTAACAACATATTTTCCTTTATTTCAACATAAACATCATTTAATTTTAATAGTTCTTTCATAATACCGATCCCTTTCATTAAGGGAGAATAAAAAAATCCTCCCAAATAAATTTGGCAGGATTAGTCGTTAAAATATTTATACCCAAATAAGCTATTGCGCAACATAAATAGCAATACCGTTGTATGGAAATTGGGCAGACTAATCCTATTTTTTAGAAATTGAAATGTATTGAATTTCAACATTTAAAAATAAGATTAGTTAATCATCGTCCACCCATCATTCCTTTCCGTCGTTAATAACCATATTGTACCATACTAGTACTGTATGAGTAAATGTAATTATATGTGCTGTTAAAAAGATTGCTTTCTTTTAGATTTATTTATCATTCCTTAACTTCATGTTGAATAAGCACAAATTACATTGATTGTAATACGTCCTTTAGGTTTCCCCAGTAATAAATTTTATATAAAAACAAAATCTTATTCGTTATCCAATAACCACTTATTGTTTTTCGATAAATTTTTATTGATTATTCCCTTGTAATAAGCTATTATATCTTTACAGAAAATATTAATGTAAGGATTGAATTTATGGACAGGACATTAGAAATCACAAAGTTAAATATGTTTATAAGGATTTTTATCCTCCCGATTATAGTAGGGATACTTGTTGGTATACTAACGAAATTGGGGCAAGGTATACTTCCGGGACATTGGAATTCATTAGCTAACCTAGGAAGCGTTTGGTTAGTTCCATCCTTTTTTGTGGCTAGCTTTAGTTATTCTAAGCGTACAGCTATACTTTCTGGTATCCTTGCACTACTCGGTATGGTACTAGGCTACTATGGTTATGCAATAATATTTAAAAATGTATCTCATTCTATTTATTTTATTTCTGTATGGATAACATGTGCATTCATTGGAGGAACTATCTTTGGAATTGCAGGTTTTCTATGGAAAGATACTACAAATCCACTTCATAAATTAGGAAGTGCACTTATTGGTGGAGTTTTTGTAACGGATGGACTTCACATTCTTTTAAATTTTGAAGACTATAATCACATGTTACCTGTTGGATATACCGAAGTCATAGTCGGGATTATCTTGATTCTTGTATTAGAACGCTCTAATGCTAATCGAATTTCTTCTTTCTTAATGATGGTTCCTATCACTATTTTAGGGTTAATTGGATATAAATTATTAAGTTTGTTTACTTAATTACAATAATGTATCATGAAAAAACAAAAGCTATTATAGTCCACAAAATATATCAAGAATTTGATCATTATACTTATTAATGTTGATACACTTATTCATAGGCTGGATTCATGAAGCTATCTCTTTCAAAGGGATAGCTTTTTTCTTACAAAAACTATTCATCAACTTTTATTAAATACTTCTAATTTAACAATCGTATTTATTAGCGTGGCATTATGTATACTAAGATGACCTTTTACCATTCCATATAATCGCCATAAAGTTAAACTTTAACCAGTGGGGGTTTTCTTTATCACCCACTAATTATTATCCCTCATCAATCGGACTTTAATGAGCAATCCGCCCCCATTAAAACGAGATAAAATAAGGCTAAAAAACTTATTTCCAAAGTTATTTAGCCTAGATCACTTATTTATACATTATAAAATTTAATTCGTACAACCGTACCTTTACCAACTTCTGAATGGATTTCTACACTATGTCCTAATTGCTTCGTAATTTCATATACGAGATATAGCCCCATTCCAGTTGATTCTTTAAAATCTCTACCATTTTCTCCTGTAAAGAAAGGTTTAAACACTCTTGGTAAATCTTGCTTCGGTATTCCTACGCCATTATCGGCAATTTCAAGTATAACATTATTACCTTCCTTACAAGCTCTTACTCTAATCTTCTCTCTACTACCAGATGAATATTTAATCGCATTTGATAGTATTTGTCCAATTAAAAATTGTAACCATTTCGCATCACTTTCTACTGTAATGTCCTTATCAATTTTAAGCTCTGGATATACAAAATTTCGGATAAAGAAGCGTTTATGTTCATGCACAGAATCATTCACTATTTTATGTAATTGTACTCTTTCCACATAAAAATCTTGTGTAAATGCTTCTAAACGTGCGACATACAGTGCCATCTCTAATCCCTTTTTCAGCCTATCTGTTTCCTCATTTATACTTTCAAAACGTGGTTCCACTTCATCCTGTGTAATTAATTCTATTACAGATAAAGGTGTTTTCATTTGATGAATCCACTGATTCATAAAAGTTAAATGATCATTATTTTTTCTCTCTTGTATCTGGAGTTGATTTTGATAATGGCGATATTGTACCTCAAGCAAGTCTTGAAGAGCAGCAGATATAGCTGCAAAATCAGATTTTTGAACCGATTCATCTAAAGATTGCATCGGGTTTGCTAAACGTTCATAAAAAGAACGATGTGTATAGTAACGAAATAGTAAATAGCCTACCATAAAAAAGGCACCTAAAAACATTGCATACAATGCCGTCGCAATACGGTTATGTCCATCAAACCAATATACGAGGAATATGGCTAGTAGTTGGATCGCTGTAAAGCAAATAAGTGGTATATGATCACGTATAAACAGCCTTATCATTTTTCCATACCAGTATCCCAAGTAATATGCAATCTATATCCAACACTACGAATTGTTTCAATCGCATTCTCAATATGTAACGTTTTTAACTTTTTTCGAACACGTGTCGTATTTACACTTAATGTATTATCATCAACATAGGATTCGCTATCCCATAATTTATTTAATAACACTTCTCTACTCACAACACGCGGATAATTTTTCATTAACATTTCTAATAAAATAGCTTCATTTCTCGTTATATCAATTTCTTGATTCTTAAGCTTCAATACAAGCCTTTCAGGATATAAACAAAGACCCTGTTGCTCAACCATCCGTTCTTCTACTTTCGGTGCATAATCTCCGTAAGCACGCCTTAAATGACTTCGAATTTTAGCCATTACAACTTCGTAATGGAATGGCTTTGAAATGAAATCATCGCCACCGTTTTCTAGCGCCATGACTTGATCCATCGTACCTTCACGAGCTGAAATAAATAATATCGGACATGTAGAAACTCCACGAATTTGACGACACCAATAGTACCCATCAAAACTCGGTAAATTAATATCTAATAAAACTAACTCTGGTTGTTCTTCTAAAAAAATATTTAATACATTATGAAAATCCGATACAATAATTCCTTCATACCCATATTTCGCAACGTATGTTGATAATAGTTCTGCAATTTTCATATCGTCTTCTACAATCATAATTTTAACCATGTGTTTACTCCTTTTTCGATCCACAATCTTATATTCAATTATATAAAATAAATACTACCTTTTTTTATATAATCCGTAAATCAAAAAAGATACTTTTATACAAAATCATCCTTCTTCTATCATTTCTTATTTAATATGGAATTCATTCATAGTAAACCCCAATTTCTCCACATAATTCATCCCTAATTCCATTCGAGCAGTCTTCAGCGGGTCAACCACTTGACAAACTTTTAAATTGCCGGCAGCTGATAATAAAAGTATTGCATCAGCTTTAGACATTTCTAATTCTTCATGTAAAAATGTCACCATATTACGTACAGCACGATTCGCTGCATCATCTAGCAATTTTTCTGAAGCAATCGTCATTACTTTTTCTTTTTGAATAGCCATTGGTAGTGGCCATTTTTTCCCTTTTATAATTTGGACTGTTACGGTTACCTCACCAGCAACCTCTACTCCACTAACCCCAATTTCACCATCGCCCATCGCTGCGTGTAAATCACCTAATGCTAATAGAGCACCAGGAACATTTACAGGTAATAATAATATTGCCCCTTCTTTTATCTCTTTACAGTCCATATTCCCGCCGTGATCATGCGGTGTGCCACATGAAATGCTCGCTTCTTTCGGCGCTGTTCCAATTACACCGATCATTGGATTAATCGGGATTTGTAGTTCATTTGAAAACAGAACATGTTCATTATGTATTGAGACGATTTTCACTGTATTTTCATGTAGCTCTTCACCCATTACGCCAAGATTCACCCCTGTAGTTAAAACACCTTGCTCTGCAATTTTTATCTTTTCAATCGTAACAACTAATATATCACCAGGTTCTGCACCATTAATATATACTGGACCAGTCGCTGGATTAATCCGATTCCAATCTAATTCTTGAAACACAACATCTTCAGAATTAATTTGATTTTCAAAGCAATCATATGTTTCAAATATAAGGCGACTCCCAATTTCTACTTCCATACATGGTTGATTTTCTGGTGACATTGCGTAAATGATATGGTCTTTCTGAATTCGATGCATATTATCTCTCCTCTTTATATTAGTCTACAATTACTAATTAGCTTTTTTCATAAAAGCTCCTTTTAATAATTAATGAATTTACATATAGAAAAGCACTTAGCTTATTTTCATACATACACTCTTTACTATAACAGGTAAAGAAAGTTGGTATCACTATGCCCTTTATTCCATATAACGAAAGCGATGTTGATTTACTAGCTCGTTTAATGCGTGCTGAAGCTGAAGGCGAAGGTCGACAAGGTGAACAACTTGTTGGCTGCGTAGTAGTAAATCGTGTATTTTGTGATTGCTTAGATTTTAAACAACTCCGTACCGTACGTGACGCTGTATATCAAAGCCCTGGTGGATTCGAAGCAGTGCAATACGGATATTTTTATCAACGCGCTCGTGAGTCAGAAAAAGAAATCGCACGAAAAGTTTTACAAGGTGAATGGCGCTGGCCTGCACGATGGGCTCTTTGGTATTTCCGTCCAGTTGGATCTTGTCCACCCCAATGGTATAACCAGCCATTTGTAGGACAGTTTAAAAGCCATTGTTTTTATGAACCTAGTGGTGATGAATGTCCGAAAATGTATTCACGTTAGTAAAATTCGCAACGCAAGTACTTAGCTGAGTACTTGCGTTGCCTTTATTTTTTAGAAATCTAATAATTCGATAAATTTTTCGATACCTACAACATGTATTAATAACGGTATACGAGGGCCACTGGACTGATTCATAATAAGCCTATAAATTATAATAAATAATTGTTTTTGATTTTCTTTCATTATTTTTTTATTTTCATGATGACAAAGCTCGTACAATTGTTCCATTAAGTTAGAGTAATCTTTGTTAGAACGAAGTATGTTGCAGACTTCTACTAACCATTCTTTCTGTCTTTCATCTAATGTGTTGTAAAACTCTATATTTCTCTCTTGATTTACCGCCATTAATTTTTCAGATTGAAAGTTTCTAACCCAATACTCTGCACGTTTACTTATCGTTATCATATCCTCTAATGCATAATTCCTATCTATTTTGTCTAATATACCTTGTAAAATAGATGAATCAAAATTTAATAGCGGTAACGTTCCTGCTACTTGATTAAATTTCGGATATTCTTTAAATCCGCTATCTACTCTAGAAAGTTTAATTGCATCAAATAAATCTTCATTTTTGAGCGTTTTATTTTTATAACTATCTTTTAATCGTTCATACTCTGTATAATTGCGAATTACATCTTCATCAAGACCGATATGAAACGCTGAGTCTGGCCTATATTTTGCAAACATAAATAGAATCACTTCGGGCAAATACACTTTTAGCAACTCGCTAGGTGTAATACTATTCCCTGAAGAACTAGACATTTTTTCATGATTCCCTTTAATACCAATGAAATCGTAAGCAACGTAATGAGGCGCTTCACGATTAAATATTTTTCTCGCAATTTCTTTTGATACATTATAACTACCCGTTTCTGATGAATGATCTCTTCCGCCTGGTTCAAAAACAACATCCTCTATCATCCATCTCATCGGCCAATCGATTTTCCAATTCAATTTCATATTATTTGTATTTAGTATAGATAATTCATTTTGATTTCCACATTCACATTCATACCGAACTGTTTTTAATCCTTCATCAAAATGCGTAATCGTTGTGGCATCTTTCCCGCATTTCTCACAATATAATGTAACCGGATAAAAGCCATCTCGCTCTTCTTCACTACATTCTCCTGTTTTAAAACTCATTAAAATATCATATATTTCTTTTCTTTTATATAAAGCCTCCAATATGCTTTTGTTATACCTTCCGCTCCTGTATTCATCATGTTGATAAATAAATTCTACTTCAATTCCAAATGCTTGAAGAGATTCCTCAAACTCTTTTTCAAAATGATCAGCATATGAATTATGACATCCATACGGATCTGGTATATTACAGTATGGCATACCGATATACTTTATAAAAGATGGATCAATATTTTTAGGAACTTTTCTAAACCTGTCGTAATCATCCCATGAAAATATAAAACGCGCCTTTTTCCCTAAATCTTGAAGTGCCCTTACAACAAAATAAGTCGTTACGATTTCACGAAAGTTTCCAATATGAATAGAACCTGATGGACTAATTCCAGATGCGCAAACAAAAGTTTCCTTGTTTGGATGTTTTCTAATTAATTCATTTGCTACTTCATACGCCCAATGCATATACTACTCACCTCAATTATATTTTTGTTCTCACATTTTCATTTTTTTGCAATAAAAAAACTCCCACCCCCAAGATTATTCATCTTGAGGACGAGAGTTATTAGCTTCGCGGTACCACCTCAGTTTGTTAATATGTCGCCATACTAACCTCTTCAGGTACGGCAAAATAGCTTATACCCTATCTCTATAACGGGAGAACCCGTCGCACCATCCCTAAATAAATTAGTTCCTTGCGCAGCTCCAAGTCTTTTTTCGTTAAGATGTATACCGCTCTTTCTCAGCTACCAGAGCTCTCTGTATGTATTCTTTCTTAACTACTCTTCTCTTCCATGCCATTTTAAATATTAGTTTTTTCATATGATAATTTAAAATGGTTTTATTGTCAAACTTTTCCGAAATAAAACAGTGTAATTATCTAAAAAAATTCTTTATCGCTTCTAATTGAATTTTGTGGCTACACTCATCACAACAATATAACCCTTTTGGTTTCTCTTTAAATCGCTTATATTTTTCACTACCTTCATACACACGAAATATATTTTTACAAGAAAAGCAAACAATTTCATAAAACATCATATGCATTTTCCTCTCCATGTTTATACATTTTTTAATCACTCGAGAAAATCACTTTTCCATAGTACAAATCTTAATATCTTCTGATTAAAAGGTTTACCTCTATTCTTATCGAATTATATAAATATCTTATAAAGCGAGGTGAACATCTTGGACAGTACTATAGAATTAGTTTTAGATGCGAAAGCAAGTTTAGCTGAAGGACCATGTTGGGATGAAAAAAAGCAACTTTTATACTGGGTTGATATTGTGGAGAAACAATTATGCATATTTAGCCCTACCGTTAATACAAACCGAGTAATTGCTCTCAATCAACAAATTGGCTGTGTTGTTCCATATTTAGATGACGTACTACTCCTAGCTATGGAAAATGGCTTTTATTCTATTAATATAAAAACAGAAAAACTGACACATATTTTTGACCCTGAACCACATTTATTTGATAATCGTTTTAACGATGGAAAATGCGATCCAGCAGGACGTTTTTGGGCAGGTACTACAGATACATACGGTATTAATGCTGCAGGTTCCTTGTATTGTTTAAATAATAGTTTCAAGGTAGAGAAAAAAGTTTCACATGTAAATACATCAAATGGCATCGCTTGGTCACCTGATTATACATACCTTTACTATATTGATACACCTACTAAAAAAGTAGTTCGTTTTCATTATAATATTTGTACTGGAGAAATTCGTAATCCAAATGATGTAATCATTTTCCCCGAAAATGACGGTCTACCTGATGGTATGACAATTGACAAGGAAGGTTGTTTATGGATTGCTCATTGGGGAGGTTCAAAGATTACTAGATGGAATCCTTCAACTGGAGAACGAATATTAAGCATCCCAATTCCAGCGCTATATGTAACCTCGTGTACATTTGGAGGACCTAATTTAACAGACCTATATGTTACAACAGCCAGAACAAGAATGACAAATAACGAATTAAAAGAATATCCACATGCTGGTGGTATTTTTCGAATTCAAACAAATATAAAAGGTTGTCCTACCCATTCATTTTGCAATAATAATATTGGAGCTGAAACAATATGAATCGTCTCAATTACATAAGACAAGAAGAAAAGAAATATCATGACCTTTGCTATGAACAATACAAACTATTTGAAACTGGCTCTTGGCTTTACAAACCGGTTAAAACAGTTATGGATTTGATGGATTATTTTGAAGGAAAAAACAACTTGCAAGTACTTGATCTCGGCTCTGGCGTTGGAAGAAATAGTATCCCAATTGCCCAAAAGATTCAAAATACTAGTGGTACTGTTACATGTGTGGATTTACTTCATTCCGCTTTAACAAAATTACAAACTTATAGTAAAGAATATGGTGTAATTAATAATATTAAAACAGAACAAGCAGCAATTGAAAACTACTACATTCAACCTAATACTTATGATTATATCGTTGCAGTATCCAGTTTAGAGCATGTTGAGTCAGAAGAAGATTTAAAACACGTGCTCCATTCTATGAAAAAAGGTACAACAAGCGGCGGTATTAATTGTTTAATTATTAACTCGAACATACAAGAAATTGACTTACATACAAATGAAGAATTAGATGCTTTAATTGAAATTAACCTTCCTACTGAAGATATAATACATCTATTAAAAAGTATTTATAAGGAATGGAAAGAAATTAAAGTTGAAATAAAAGAATTAGTCTATGATATTGTTCGCGATGAAAGGCATATTCAATTAAAAACAAATGCTATTACGTTTGTTGTTCAGAAATAAAACTATAAAAGGTAAGGTTTTCCCCTCATATATTCAGAGAAACACCCTTACCTTTCAATGATCAATTCTTCAAAAAATTGCTTCGTTATTAGTTTTGGCTTTATCTAAAACATTATTTTTATTAGAAATACTATTAAGCTATTAATTAAATTCATTTGTTAATAATTGCTTGTCGAGCTTTTTCTTTATCATCAAAATGAATAGTTGAATCTTTTAAAATTTGATACGTTTCATGCCCTTTCCCTGCAATCAAAACGATATCATTAGAAGATGCCATGTTTATTGCGTGAGTTATTGCAAGTTCACGATCTACTTCTACTTTATAATTCAAATTATTATTTTGCGAAAATCCTTTTTCAATATCTTTCATTATTGCCTGCGGATCTTCCGAACGTGGATTGTCAGAAGTAATAAAAACAAAATCGCTATAACTTCCAGCAATTCCGCCCATTATAGATCGTTTTTTTGTGTCTCTATCTCCACCACAACCGAAAACAGTAATAACTTTACCTGTTGAAAACTCGCTAATTGTAGAGAGAACATTTTCTAACGCATCCGGTGTATGAGCATAGTCCACTATTACAAGAAAATCTTGATTTTCATCTATGATTTCCATTCTACCTTCAATACTCTTTAAGTTAGATAAGCTATCACAAATGTTTGTAAGCGGAATACCTTCAACCATTGCAACTGTTATTGCTGCTAATGCATTATAAACATTAAAACGACCTACAAGATTAAGGCTAACCTCTATTTCTCCATTAAAGGACGAAACTAAAAAACGAATTCCTTTTGGGCTTAAAGTTATGTTCTTCGCTTGAACATCTGCTCTATTATGTATTCCATATGTGATAACCTCAGCTGAAGTAATTTTTTTAAAGTATTCTACCGATGGATCGTCTGCATTCAAAACAGCTATTTTTTTATCCGTAGTAGATAAATCATTTCCTAATCTTGAAAAAAGAAGACCTTTTACATGCTTATATTCATGAAATGTTCCATGATAATCCAAATGATCTTGCGTTAAATTTGTAAAAACAGCTATTTTAAAGTTACACCCTTTCACTCTTTCCATATGTAAACCTTGTGACGTAACTTCCATAACACAATAATCTGCATTTTGATTTTTCATCATTTGCAAATTCCGTTGAAGTGTTGGAGGTTCTTGCGTATTAATATCAGTAGGATACCATTTTGAATCAACTTTCACTCCGTTATTCCCCATGAGCCCCGTGTGATATCCATAATCACTTAAAATTTTTTCAAGTAAATAGGAAGTAGTTGTTTTTCCATTTGTACCTGTAATTCCAATTAGCTTCATTTTATTAGATGGATAACCATAGAAGTGTGACGCAATAACTGCCATAGCATATCTAGCATCTTTAACAATTATTTTAGGTATCTCAATATTTACATCCCTTTCTACAATTAGCGCTACAGCACCATTCTTCACTGCATCTTCAACAAATTGATGTCGATCTTCAAGAAAACCATCGATACCTGATACACATATAAATAGATCTCCATCAGTTATCTTTCTAGAATCCATTTCTAACCCCGTAATTTCTACATCCATATTGCCAATAGTTTCTTTAATCAATAACAAATTCGCCAGCTCTTTTAGTTTCAAATGTCCCGCCCCCTTAAATATTCCCCCTATTTATTTTACCACTTTATATAAAATAATAGCTTAAAATCCCATATTGATTTAACGAAATTTATTCATCTTAAATAAACAAAAAATAAAAGAGCACTTGTTTCCGCAAGTGCTCTTTTGGGGATTTTGAGATACCCTATTAACGAAAGTTAAGGTTACTTAAAGTTAAAAGGTATTTCTATTATATGCTTGTCCTCTTTATTTGTGCATAATTAATATATAAACATATTTAATCATTCTTAATAACTTTTAGTTATAGTTCTTTCTTACATTTTATCGTTAAAAAGTTGATTGAAGGTTTATTTGCCATGTTCTTATTTGGTTCATCAATTTCCGAAACTTGTACTAATCCATATTGATTAAAATCTTTTTTTATAGATTCAGAATCATAGAAGAACATTTTTACGCCTTCCATTATCTCATAATAATCTTTATCCAACTGTTTTCCTTTTCCGTACATTGGAGCTTTTTTAGAAACAGTTGTAAAAACCATATATCCACCTGGTTTTAACTGATTATAACAATTTTCAATAAATCCCTCTCTTTCCTGATCATTCAACAAATGAAGAAGAGCATGACTAAAGATCCCATCATACAGTTTATTATCAAAAGGCATTTCGTTTACCGAACCGTGATAAATACTAACATCTTCTAGTCCGTTTTCTCTTGCTAAATCGATCGCTGTTTTCGAAATTTCAATACCTGTTACATTTATACTATTTTCGATAAATACCTTCGCGTTTCTTCCATAACCAATACCCGGAACTAATATGTCCTTAACGTTCTTTTCTAGAAAAAAATCTTTTGCCAAAATTGCAGATTCTGTAGGTTCAAAACCCCACATCGTTTGTTTCTCAATAAAACTTGATTCCCAAAATTCCATTATGTTTCTATCTCCTTATTTTTATCTCATGTTTAATATCACATGAAAGACCTATTGCTTTTTTCACCACAGTCACTATAGGTCCATTGAATATATCATATTAATAAGCCTATATCTAATTTAAAGATTGGCTGAATATCTATTCTAAATATTAACTTTTACATTTAGAAAAAAGAAAAAATGCCAATAATTCAATTAGATATTGGCATTTCACATAAGAAATTATCTTTTTATTTTGTGCTGATCTATTACTTTTTCTAACATTTCTAAAGTTAGCGGTTGAGCTTTCTCTATTAATTGATAACCAATACGTCCATTCGGCTCAGCTGTAACTTGCTGTAAGCTCTTCAGATCATGAATTCCTTTTTCTCTTAATTGCATATATAGTTGTTGTTCCGACATTTTCGCCTTCATCAAATTCTCTTTTACAATCTCTCCATTTTCTACTACTATAATGCTACTGCCATTTAGGAATTGTTCCATCTTCTTTGATTTCAATTCAAAGAAATGAATGATAAGAAGGACGCCTGCAAATATTACAGCTGCAAATATAGATGGGCCTACTTTCCTACTTAATACAGGCTCCACAATAATACGTGCAATTGATACTACTATAATAATTTCAGCTCTTGTCATTTGGCTAACAGATTTACTACCTGTCATTTTTAATGCAATAATCCCAGTCAGAATTAAAATAATGCTTTCAAAAATCATATTCATAATAGCCCAATCCTTTAATGGTGAATGTTACTAGCATTCCCATTTCATATAGCATTCTAAATGTAGTTTAATTAAACTTTTTTGTAAAAATCAAACTTATATATACTGAAAAAGAACCTATTTTAATCAACCTTTTTTCAACAAGGATTTGATGGTCCATCTTCCATTGTCAAAAAAAAGAAAAAGCACCCAAATGGATGCATATAGATTAAACTTATTCATTATTACTTTCTTCACTTTCATCATCAACTGATTTGGAGTCTAACATGCTGCCTATATCAGGCGGTAATGCTAACTCTATTCCAGCCACTGGTTGATTATCTTCATTAAACCATTGTTTCTTAAATTTAATCAATTCTTCATTTCCCTTTTTTCCATCCATATTACCCCACCTTTTATGTACATGATATGAAACATTTTACTTAATATGTACATTGAGAAAGATAATATACTATTTGTACATAATGAAAGAGCAAAAACCATTCTCTGTTTTCACAACCCGTTGTACCTATTAAAGAATCCCCGTACATGTTACTCCGCGCTCTGCTATCATATTAGTGTCTAAACATATGTGGGCTATGTGACAAGTACCTGGTCATTTTGTTCATTATTCATATGAGACAAATACTTTTAAAGGGGTAATTATTCCTTGACTTAATTCCTCAAAACATTGAATGAGTCCTGTATATTGTATTTCATGTTGAAAAATCTCTTCTATCCATGGTGTTTGTTCTATTTGACTAAAAAACCAATCTGCATGTTGTTGATAATTATATCCGTCACTTGAACCAATGATCCGCAGTTCTTTCTCATAAAAATCAGCGGTTAATGTTAGTTCCTCTAAATTCCCATCAGAAAGTATACATATTTCACTATTACTGTTAAGTGCTTTTTGTAATGTATGAAATCCGATATTTGTAGCAGAACATTCGAAACCGTAATTATATGTTTCTATTATTTGTTCTTCTGATTCATATGTGTTTTTCGCACCAAAATTCTTTGCAAAATCTCTTCTATTTTTATTAGGTTCAACAACATCTACATGCTTAACACCTACATAGTATTTTAAAAAATAACAAGCGAGTAAACCAATAACTCCCATTCCAGTTATAAGTACTTTTTCATCCTGTCGCATATTTAGTTTTAATACTCCTTTAGCAGCATCACACGAAAGAATAGATAATAACGCCACTTTAGGTTTTATATAACTAGGAACTCGAATTACTTTATCCCCCTTAACTATTCCTATCGTTTCATGTCCATAAAAAGAAACTACTTTATCGCCTATGTTTAAATTCGTTACTTTATTACCAACTTGAATCACTTCACCATAACTTTCATATCCAGTTTTTCTTGGATAAATAGGATTTGTATCTGAAACATCCGATTCTTTATACTGTGGTAACTCTGCTCCAATACTTATTGCACCTGCAATTGTTTTAACGATAATTTCATCATTCTGTATAGACTTAATTTCGCGCGTTTCCCACTTAAGACGTTTTGGTCCTTCTAAAACTAATTTATTTTGTTCCATTTATAACCCTCACATTTTATAAAAATATATTCTCACTACATTTCAAACAATGTATAATAAATTCATCTAAAATTTAAGCTATAACGTTGGCTAGCACCCAACAGTGATAATATGATAATTGAATTTGATGGATATGGTATAAATGAGTATGTAGCTGGACAATGCGTTTCAATTACGAAATTAAAAAGGATGTATTTGAATGTAAAACATGAGGGGATTTCTAACGGTGGTGCCATCGATCTGTTTTGTGTTCGACATAATTATGAATGTCTTCCCCGCTCTTTTTGTAAAGACATTATAAGTGATATTGTAATCGATCTAGATACCGACTATATTTATTTACCTAATCTATAAGCCTATCTTTATCCTTTTCCTTTATTTACCGTACATTTCTGCCCAGCACCTAATAAACAATTAACCATAAATTAACTATTCTGATAACATTTTAAGAAAAGTTGTTGCCGCCCAAATGAAATACGCAATTTGCGTCACGATATACATCGTAATTTCAAAACCTGTAAGCTTTCTTTCCCTTTTTATTTTCTTTAAATATCTATAAAAACAAAATGAACATAAGATTAGTAAAACAATAGACATTTGATATAAATTTTCCACTAAAAGAACTGCCATTTATTTCATCACCTTTCCAATAAAAAAGTATATAGTTCAAGCATATCATATTAATGGAATTCATTACCATAATTTTCAAATTAAATAATCTTCCTAAGTAAAAGAAGTCACTTTTTTTTTTATGTTTCAATACAATATTATGTAATTCACTACGCTCTATATAATATTAGATTACTTTTTCTTTTACTGTACATGCTTAGGAGGAAGTTTTACATGCAATTGATTCATAACATAAAAAAAGCGTTTCATAACTTATGTGACTACGATATGGCCAATCTAATATCCGCTATTCAATCATTAAATATTACACTTCATAAAATATCTCCTTTTATTACTTCACCAATTAACCTTGAATACGGAAGAAATGTTATCTATAAGTCTGAATTTGTGGAGGTTTTAGTATTAAATTTTCCTAGCAAAGCAAAGACTCTTATTCATGATCACGGAATATCTATAGGATGTATATTAATAGTCAATGGTACGCTACAAAATATTAAGTACGAAAAAAATAGCGAACGGATTGAAGAGTTTACAGAGGGAAATATTTTCACCGTAAAAAAAGATACTGTGCATAAAGTGTATAATGCTACAGATTCAACAGCAATAACATTCCACGTATATTCACCACCATTAAAAGATGTACAAATATATGAGTAGTCTTTAAAAGGAGGCAATATGCAAAATTTAAAGGATCACTATATAAAGAGCTTACAAGATGGTCGAAATGTTTGGCTCTATGGAAAAAAAGTAGATGTAACTACAGACAACAATTTTGCGGGGACACTATGTACCATTTCTAATTTATTTTCGTTATTTGATGATCCCAAACAGAGAGATTCTATTGGATATGTGAGCCCAAAAACGAAAGACTTTGTTCATAAATCATTTTTAGTTCCGAATTCCTATAATGAATTATTAATGAGAAGAACTGCATTTGAAACATGGAGTTATGCTACAGACGGTGTAATGAGTAGACTATCTGATTACGCAAGATCGAGACTTACTGGCTGGTACGTATCAAGAGATTTTTATAAAAAGTTCGATGCACAGTTTCCAGATAAAATCGCATCTTATTACGAAAAAGCTAGGGATAATCACTTGTTTTTAAGTGTAGTCCAACGTGATCCACAAATAAATCGCTCAACAGAATCAATGTTAAATGCAAATGACTTAGGGTTGCTAAGAGTTACAAAGGAAACTTCTGATGGAATTTATTTAAGTGGTGCGAAAATGATAGGAACTGCTTCTCCTTATTCAAATGATTTATTAATCTACCCATTAACAAAACTGACTGACGCTCAAAAAGATTTAGCTCACTTTCTTATCGTGGCAGCCAATTCTCCAGGATTACATATGGTTTGTAGAGAACCATATGCAAATACAACTTCAAGCACAGTTGATTCCCCTATTAGCTCACAGTATGATGAAATGGATGCACTATTAATCTTTGATAATGTATTTGTCCCTTGGGAACGTGTTTTACTTTATAATAATCCAAAAGCAATTTGGGCTATAAAATCAGATACAGCTTCTAGTAGTTTAGCTTATCATCAAGCTATAGTAAGATTACTAATAAAGCTAGAATTTATAACTGCGATTGCTTTTGAAATTGCTGAAGCAATTGGAGCTCACACTTATTTGCATGTTCAAGAAAAACTTGGAGAATTAATTATGCAAATCGAAACAATTCGCGCACTTTTAATTGCTGCAGAAGTTGAAGGTAGTACAAATGAAACAAAAACTTATTTACCAAACTTTAAATATATCGAAACTGCAAGGAATCTTGGTTCTAAATATTATCCCCGCGCAATAGAAATTTTACAATTAATTGGAGCAGGTGGCTTCATTCAACTTCCTTCAAGCTCGATTGATTTCCAGAGTCCAATAGCTGATTTATTAAAAAAGCACTTTAAAGGAACAAATATAGATGCCGAACAACGCACAAAATTATTTAAGTTAGCCTGGGATATTATTGGAAGCCCATTAGGATCAAGACACGAATTATACGAAAGATTTTACGCGGGAGATCCAATGCGAAATATAGCTACACAATATGTAAATTATGATAAAAATCACTTTAAAAAGATGCTAAGTAAATATTTATGATGAAAAAGAGCACCCTTTGCTAAGAGTGCTCTTAAAAAATATATAATTATCCAGTTACATATATAGTTGCTCCGACCACAACTGCTACTTTTTCCGTAATGGTTTCATCTTATTCACCTTTATGTTTCTAATTAAGCTTTATAACTTTTGGTATATGATGCTTCCTATCATATTTCCTCGTATAGATCTCTCCATCTGGAGTAACGAATTGTAATACAATCTCACCACAAACTCCATCTAGTATTTCAAATTCATCTTCTGCATTTGAAATACTGCGTTCCTTACCTTTAATAGAACCTTCGTCAACTACCCCCACTGAGATAAAACCTTTCAGTGGGGGCTTGAGTTCGAACACTAGGTCTTTTCGTCTATCGCTAGACAGTTTGACGCTCTAGCATTCATGCTACCTTATGGTAACACCCCAAGTCTGTTTTTGGTTGGTACTGACAACGAACGATTGTTTTCCCACTTGCACCACCCTTTCGAAAAAGAGCGGTTCTCCCTTATGGAAGAAGCCACCACTCAGATGACTCCGGCGTGTGCTACAAGCCCCGACAAGCCGCGTACACATGGATGGTTGACGCACCCACTAAGCTATGCGTGAGGCAATAGCCTTACGTTTTTGCACTTCTAATAGAATCTGCGTTTTCACTTTCAGATTTTCATCCAGTTCTACAACTCCTGATTTTTTCAATATATTCAGCGCACCATTAATATCAGCATGGATACATGTTCCTGCTTTACTTTGATACAGACCACGCGTAATTCGTTTGCCACTAAAGCGATACTGTGTCTTATCATCCTTAGACCAAACTGGAACCGGATCCTTATCAAGAAAACTAGCTTTTGAAGTATAGCTTTCTTCTTGTTTGAAAAATCGAATGCCTTCTTTTACACATTTATTCTCAATCGCTGCAATCAATTTTTGAAATGGGATTTGAACAAACTTTTGATTATTCTTTTTCCCCATATGAGATTTATGTTTCCAACCCGTGTTATATCCTACGACAACCGTATCTATATCGAATTCTTTCACTTTTTTGAACAATAGGCCTAGCGCTTGTGCAATGTAACCGTTTATTTGTCTTTCTCGTTTATGCCAAAGTGCAGCGATTTTATTCGTTACAATACGTTTTGAAATTCCATTGTCCATATTTTTCTGTTGGAGGTTACATATTATTTTGTTGAAGTATTGATTTATGGATTTTAGTTTTTTTCCATCAATTAAGAAGGCATCACCTGTATTGGTTACGCAACTTAACAATCTGTCTACACCTAAATCGCAACTCAAAGCGTTACTCGTGGTCGTGGATGGTTTCTTCATTTGAGAAACGTGCATTTCATATGTGTAATGCACCTCAAAGAACCGACCTTTTTGCTTCGGTACAATCTCAATGTAGGAGATGTTTTTATTTCTTAAGTTTTTTGGCATACGTATTTTAATGGAACCGAATTTTTTTCTGAATGCAACATTCATCGGAATCATCCAATACCCGTTCTCATCCACTTTTGGCACTTGATAGATTTCAATAATTCTTTTGTCAGTGGAACGAGAATAATTCGGAAACTTCGGACGACCTGTGAACTTCTCAGGATTTTTCTTCCACTGTTCCAATGCCTTAAAAAAGCTCTTCACTTCTGTAAATAAGGCTCTACGAATCGCTTGAACAGAATTTGATTGAACGCCCCAATAATTCGTATCGGCTTGCATGGCAGTGTCCACTTCTTTTACAGTAGCCATCCTGTTATGATTCAAGTAACTTTGTTTCATCGTGTACAATCCAACATTCCTCAATGCCTTTGAACTGTGTGACATGCGTTGTAGTAAGCGGAATTCTTTTGCAGTCAGACAAGCTCGTCCGATATTCTGTTTCTGCGTGAATCGTTGCATGTTTTCTCTTTTCTTTTGTTTCCGTAATACTTTCACTGCTTTCTTTCTAGTCATTGTTTTCACCACCTTTCTTAGAGGGAGTATTAAAATTATTTTTGACAAATTAATATGTAGAAAGAAATGGAACAAGTAGCGGAATGAGAATCATTATCTAATTTCGTTGTCTTACAATCTATTTCCTCTTTATCTACATGATATCGTAAGAAAAAAAGAAACAAACATTCGCCCTCAAATATTATTATGAGCGAAACAAAAGAGTTCAGCCTACCTGCTGACGGCAATTCATCTCCACCTGAATTGTTGGGTTTCACCCGTAACACAAATCAGATGGAGTTTTCTTGCCGAAAAGGATAAATTTTCACATTAAATATAGGTTCATTATTTTGACCTATGATAATACCTCTTGAATACTTACCAACTGCAATGCATTTCTTTTTTATATTAATTAGTCACAACTATAGCTCCAATTATTGCAGCGATACACACAAACAAGAGAATTATTTTGCGTCTCACAATAAACCTCCTAATTCAATTTATTCTTTTTTAAATTGAAAATTTAGACGTTCTACTTGTTTGATTTCCTCCACTACTTTACGAATTCCTTCCTCAATCCTATCTTCCTTTACATTCGATACGTTTAACTTTAATAGTCTTTGTTTCGGAAAACCTCTCACATAATTTTTATCAATCGAATCAATCAGGATTTGTATTTCACTTAGTCTTTGTATCAACATGTCCGAAATACTTGTTTTATGTACTTCTAAACAAGTATGGATTCCAATTGTATTTTGCTTTTTATATGTGAATAAAAGCGGGTTTTCACTATGCATTCTTTCTAATGCTTCTGCTAGTTTTTTAGATCTATTATTATAGGAAGATTTAATTTTATTTTTATGGCGTTCGAACATGCCACTCTTTATATAAATTTCTAAAGCAGCTTGGGATATCATTGGACTATCGATATCTAAAATCTTTTTATATGTATGAAAAGCACTCGAAATAGCCGTTGGAATAACTGCTACACCAACTCGTAAACCTGGAAAAATAATTTTTGAATAACTTTTTAAATATATAACATGATTACTATGATCCAAGCTATATAACGGATCGGCTTTTGAATCTGTTTCTAAATCTGCTAAATAATCATCTTCTACTATAAATACATTATATTTCTTAGCCAATAGTACGATTTTTTCTTTCTCACCTTTAGAATAAGAAGTTCCAAGCGGATGATGATATCTTGGTATTGTATAAAAGAATTTTATTTTACCAGTTCGAAAAATACGCTCCAATTCATTTAAATCAATACCTTCACTCGTACGTTGAATACCGATTACAGGGACTTTATTTATTTTTAGATATTCTATATATAAATGATACGTTGGCTGTTCAACTAATATTGTTTCATTTTCATTTGGAAATGGTATAGAAGTTAATATTGCAAGTGCCTGCTGCACACCTGATGTTATAAAAATATTGTCTTCTTTCGTGAACACTTGATAATTTGCCAACTGTTTTTGAATGACTGGAATTAAAGATGGTAACCCTTTCGGTGTTCCGTATACGAACAAATCATTTTTATAAGTATCAATTGCCTTATTCATACAATGCTGAAAATCTAAATATGGAAAAACATCTGGATCTGGTGCTGAGGAAGCAAAATCAATTATCCCGTCATTTTCTACAAAACTCCCTGACTTTTGAACAACGTAGTATCCACTTTGAGGGATAGAATATATAATGTGACGCTTTTCTAATTCATGAAGTGCACGTATAACTGTCGCCTTATTACATTCATATTGCGTAACAAGCGATCGTATAGACGGTAATTTCTTTCCTTCTTTTATTTCTCCATGTTGAATCATGTTTTCTATATCATTAAAAATACGTAAATACTTATACATTTTACACCTCCTTCAGCAATTTTATATTTAATTACATCGATTTTTCATCCATATAGCATTCATTCCTCAATTAGTTAATTTTTCGATTATCTATATCGTAAATCCCAATAGCATATGAATCATTTTCAATCCATTTCTTTACTGCTTCTGTTTTAAGTACACCTTCAATCTCTTTTTCTATTTTCTGCCCAAGTTCTCTCGTCCTTACTTCATCATTGCTAATCTTAGTTTTTATATCAATAGCAACAGGTTGATTCTTTTTATAATTTATTTGCTGAATCCCAAACCCTTCATATCCATTTTTTCTGAATACGTCATCAAATATCTGTCCAAAAACTAACTCCCATCTATGTTCTGCATTTACAATCTCCTTGTTTCTTTGAGATATATTTACTTTATAAGACATAATGCCTTGAATTTGCAATCTTTTATTAATTTCTTTTTTTATTTCGTTAGCATCTTCGCTATCAGCAATCTCTAAATTTACTATTCTTTCCTTTTCATCCCATATAGCAGCACTAAAAAAAGATTCCTCCTTGACTGTCGCTGTAGCAATATCCATAACTATAGAATCTTCACTTTTGGATTCTTCCATTTCAGACTCACAAGCACACAATAAAGCAATTGAAAATAAAAATACAATCAACTTCTTTCCTCTTTTCATTGCACTTCCCTCCGTAAATTTTCATTTACGATAAACTTTTACTTTCACATATAAATACCTTCTATAATTTCAAATTTTAACATTATTTCACATTTTCTCCTCTTAAAAAGGAAATTACAATTAATAAATAGAATATCTTCATGAATAAATAAGAAGTGAGGGATGTATAATGCAACATGTAAATACAATTGATATTAGTAATGTACTACAATTGGAAAAAACGCTTTCGACTTTATTAAATAAAATGATTTCTTCAAAACTAGACCTTGAAAATTGGTTAAAAGAGCAGTCAAAAGTGATTTGGGAAATCGAAGAACAATTAAAATCACATTATATCGCCTTTCAATGTAATACGGATGATGAAGAAATAAAAGATACTTTTGAACATGATCAACAATTTGTAAAGCCACTTTTAAAGCGGTACCAAAATTTATTGGATAATAAATATTTAGAGTCACCATTTCGAATGGAATTAGATTCTAACGTATATGGTTTATTGAATGCAAAAATAAAAAATGCTCAAAAGTTATTTTGTGAGGAAAATATCAAATTAGAAATACAAGAAGACAAATTAGTCACAGAGTACTTTGAAATTACTGGAGGATTAATTGGAATTTGGGACGGAGAAGAAAAAACGATAACAGAATTACAATCCTATTTACAAGATTCGAATCGTGACACCCGTAAAAAGGCAAAAACCATTATTTCTGAACAATTTTTATCTGTTGAAAAAGAACTTCAAAACATATTAAATCAATTAATTGAAATTCGTCATCAAAAAGCAAAAAATATTCAACTAGAGAATTATCGCGATTATATGTTCAAAAAATACGAGCGTTTTGATTATTCAGCGAAAGATTGCTATGAACTAGCTGAATCCATACGTAAGTATGTTGTGCCTCTTAAAGATAAAATATTACTAGAAAAAAAAGAGAAACTGCAAGTGGATACGCTTCGCCCGTGGGATGTATCAGCTGTAACTCCAGATCAAAAAGTACTTAAACCAATTGCAAATGAAAATGATTTAATGGAAAAGAGCACTCATATCTTTAATAAACTAGATGTTGAATTTTCAGCACTTTTAAACCAAATGTATAAACATAACTGTCTTGATTTAACAAGCCGCAAAGGAAAAGCATCTGGAGGCTTTTGTGAGTACTTACCAGCTTCACAATTATCATTTATTTTTATGAACTTAAATTATACACAAGATGATATTATCACTTTTATACATGAAATGGGTCATAGTATTCATAACGAACTCATAAAACTATTAGAAATACGACAGTATATAGAAATTCCAGCTGAAACAGCTGAACTAGCCAGTATGACAATGGAGTTATTCTCGCTTAATTATTGGGATACCTTCTATACAGACAAAAAAGATTTAAAACAAGCAAAAATTAACTTCTTTAAAGATGTTATTTCATATTTACCTGTTATGCTTATTGTCGATCAATTTCAACACTGGCTGTATGAAAATCCAAGTCATACTTCTGAAGAAAGAAATGAAAAATACTTACAACTTCAAAAACATTATCAGTCTAGCGTCATACATATTGATGGCTACGAAAACTGGATAGCAACGAGTTGGTTACCTGTACTCCATATCTTTGAAGTACCATTTTATTATATTGAATATGCGATCGCCCAACTTGGTGCATTACAAATGTATAAACAATATAAAGAGGATCCAAAGCAAGCACTAGAAAATTATAAAAAGGCATTATCACTAGGAAGCTCGCAATCTATAAAAGGAGTGTATGAAGCAGCTGGAATTCGTTTTGATTTTTCTGGCGAAACAATTAAAGAATTAATGGCATTTGTAGAAAAAGAATTAGAATTACTTGAGCAATTATAAGAAGAAAACTACACCTATATTTTAGGTGTAGTTTTCTTCTTTATTTTATTAATCAGCTCTATGTACTGAGTATCTCCATATCCGATTGTAGGAAAAAGATGAAACAATTTCGTTAATAATTCTTGAGTTGATAAATCTTTATTTTTAGAGATAAATTTCATTACAGCATTATCTTCTTTTAGCATTTCTAAATATAGATCTATAGTCTGATACATTACAGGTGGTACCTTATAGAAAGTCTTTTTATGATTTACTAATACTTCATTGTATACCGAAGAATAATTTCCTAATTCAAGTTCAATTTGATTTACTTTAAATTCATCCTCTCTGAAGCTATTTAAATATACTTTCCCTTCATAATAAGACTGTTCAAGATATGAAAGTATTGTAAGTAGATTCATTTGGCAAAACATATCTTCACCAAACCATAAGACAATACATTTATACTTTTTCGTAAAAAGTTTTTCTAACGGATCTATAACCTTTTTTGTATAACTTTCTACGGAACTGTTGTGTCCTTCCGCTCTTGTTTTAATAAAATCGTCATCAAAAACTTTTGTAGTAGCGGGGTTCACACACATCGCCTCATTAAATGGTGCATAATCAGAATCACCCATTAACTTTTCGTTTTTAAATTCTTCATACATAACTTGACCATTTAATATGTTAAGTACTTCTTTATCAAATAGCTCACTCTTCCTATTTCGTAACTGTTCAACCTCTAATTTTCTAGAAATATTCATATTAAACGCCCCTTCTTTATTTAAATTTAGTTTAACAAATGATTGAATAGGCATTTTGCTAAGTTGGTATTCTCTTGGATTCATTCCAAAAACATTTTTGAAAGCTCTACTATAAGCTTCTTGGGAAGAGTAATCGTAATCCAATGCGATCTCAATTATTTTCCTACCATTCTTTAAATCTTCTGTAGATAAATATAATCTTCTAAGAAGAATATAACGTCTAATACTGAAACCCGTTACTTGATGAAATTTAAAAGAGCAATAATAAGGAGAATACCCCATATAACGAGATAATTCATCTAATGAAAATCCCTTTTTCAAATTGCGCTCAATCCAATCAATCATCGGCTGTATATGTTCATTCATTTCCTTCACTCCTTATAAAAAGTATAAGAGAAGTGCGTTTCATTCTTTTGATATTTCTTGTGTTTTATAACATGAACCATTCTGTAAAATCTATATATGTGTATTAATTTTATATTTTTATCTATCTTATTTTGACATACCTTCTATTCATTTTTCAATTTAGTGTTCATTCGTATGCTGGTAAGACCTAACTAATTATTAAAGGTCGATTTACATCATATTTCATTTTAAAGGATTTCAAAAATAAAAGTTTAGAAAGGACGTTACAATGAACAAACTAGAAAAAGAAATACTTCAATTCATAAATGAACAATATCCGCTGAATTTTATTAACATTAAACCAATAACAAATGAGATGTATGAATGTCTCACAGATCAAAGAATATACTTCATTAGAATTACAAACTACAAAACATATGAAGAACAATTAGAAGAAGTTACATATACGAATTTTTTATACGAAAACGGTTTAGATGTTCCACCAATACTCCCTTCTTTACAAGGGAATCGTGTAGAAAAATTAACATTAGACAAGGAGCTTTTTACAGTATTATATAAAGCTGCTCCTGGTATACATTTACCAAGCTGCGAATGGAATTCTACTATATTTAAAAGACTTGGTCAACAAATCGGAAAATTGCATCGTATATCTAAAATCTTTGAAAAAGCTAAACCGGTTAAATATATTAACGACTGGTATGAGAATGAGGAATATAATTTCGTTAAGTATATTCCTAAAGAAGAAACTACTATTAGGGAAATTGCATCTGAAGTTTTAAATTCTATAAAAGTGCTACAAAAATCCACTTCAAATTACGGCTTAATTCACGGAGATTTATGGTTAGAAAATATTTTAGTTGAAAACAATTCAAACTTAACAATGATTGATTTTCAAGACTGTGAAAAACATTTTTACATATTTGATTTAGCAGTTCCTATTTATAGTGCGATAGAATATTCATTTCCTGGAAATGGGAATATAACAGACTATGAGCGTTCTATTACAAAAGCAATATTTGACGGATATCAAGAGGAAAAGGAACTGCCTAAAAAGATGATAGACCAGTTGCCTATATTTATTAAATTAAAGGAGATTTTTGAATATAGCTTAATGCATATGTATTGGGATAAAGAAGAATTAACTGAGGAACAAGTACGGATAATGAACCTTTATAGGATGAAGATCGAAACTAATCGTTCTCTCATTAATATTTAACAGAAGTGTTGTTCAACTACATGGTAATGATAGTTGAACAACATCCTATAATTACCAAATTATTTTAAATGGTATTCTACATTTCGTCTTTTATAAATCGATGTTCCTTTCCATGTTTTTTCTTAATTAAAATTGCTTTATACAAAGATGCTATACCTAATATAGCAAATAGGATGATTATAGGAATACGAACAATATGTGGAACATAGCGCGGTAGAAAGAAAAGACGAACTTTATCATCTATACTAAATATCTCAAAAATTAACGGGACTACACTTTGATGTATCAAAAAAAAGATACCCATAAATACTAAAAGAACAACAATAGCTAGTTTTTTCTTAGGTAATTCAACCGCTTTTCTGTTACCTTTCTTTTTGTTATCATCACGCAATGTTTTCATGCCATTCTTCATTTCAAATAGCAATTCAGATCCACTTTTTTCAATTTTTAAGTAAGCAATTCGCCCAAACCACCAAGTAAAAAACATTCCTGTACAAATGCCAGTCAACACACCTAGCCATTGTAAGAACTGTACATGTAGTAATGTCCCAAGCCATACAACTAACAAAGCGGGTATAGTTGTTGCCATTACCATCACCATCATTAACCACGTTGTTATAAACATTTTACTCGCATTCATATCATCACCTGAGATAACTGATCCTCTCCCGCGGCGATGAGGATCAGTTATCGGTACTACGTTAAATACAGAAAATAACATAATTAGACCTGCTGCTCCACCAAGTAATGCTGGTATTACTGTAAATACCCAAGGATAAATGAAAGTAAGCCCGCTAGAAATTGTGAAAATAATTGTTGCTAAAATTGCAATTGGACCAACTGCTATCAACCATGCAAATTGACGACCACGCACATCAATTCGTTCTGCGTCAGGTGTCGTCAAAGTTAACCATAATGCACTCCCATCAAAACCATATATATTACAGGAAAACATACTTGTGAATACAATCATAATTATCCCTGCCCAAGGCATTAAGTACGATATATTAGCGCTTGTAACTAAAATACCATAAAATACCCCTATCCAAATACCCATTCGGAGGAAACGGCCACGTTGTGGATCTCTTCTCCAACTTTTTAATTCTTTCGTAATTGTTGCTCCAATTTTCGTTTCTGAAAAGAAACGTAAAGCTTTTCTATGTTTATTAGTAGTAATCCTTCCTTCGATTTTCTTAGTTTCTGTACTTTTCATTAATAATGTAGCCCATATAAAAAACAGCAATCCACATAGTATTGTTAGAACAATTAAAAAAACAAGAACTAATAACCAATTGGATTGAATTGCATACTCTACAGCGAGTATCGCCCAACTAGACGGAAACATGTAAAGTAAAGTTGAATCACTAAGTGTCATCTTATTAATAGTAGGAAGTACATACCAGCCCACATTTAGAAACGCTATAATGAAACCAAAGAGCATTGCTCCCACTTCCATTCCAATCCTTGATTTCAACGTCTCACCAATAATACTAACTACTACTTTTGATAACAATACTACAAATATTAACTGTAAAATAATTGCTGGAATTGCAACTATAGTTGCAGATAAGCTAACCCTAGCTGCGTAAATGAATAGTCCTATGAAGGCTATTAAACTAACGATTGGTCCTAATCCTATAAAAGCTACAACAAGTAACGCCCTAGCAAGTTTATAAGAAGTAAATGGAAGCAACACGAAATATTCAGAACGTAATATTCCATCTCCCCCAGCGATAATTGGACCCAAAACCCACCCTACTGTCCACAGAGCAAATGTAATGTATAGAATACTTTGTGAAACGTTCTGTTCCGTAGGATAAAAAGAAAAAAGCAGCATGGTTCCAATTGCAATTAATAAGCCAATTATTCCTGTAACAATGAAAAGAACTGCTTTACCACTATTCATTGAATTTTTAAGGATAGATAACTTCATTCGAATCAAAACACTAACCAAGACAGTTCCTCTCCTTTAACAGCAGGAATCCCTACTAACTGAACGAAAATGTCTTCGAGGGTTTCTTCACCGCAAACCTCTCCCATTGTTCCTGAAGAAACCACTCTACCTTTTGAAATAATTGCAACGTGATCACAAAGTTGTTCAACTAACGCCATGACGTGACTTGAAAATACTACAGAACCACCCGAACTAACAAATTTCTGTAAAATCTTTTTGATAGTAGCTGCAGAAATAGGGTCTACCGCCTCAAACGGTTCGTCGAGAACGAGTAATTTCGGCGCATGAAGAAGTGCAAGTGCAAGGCCAATTTTCTTGCGCATACCAGTAGAATAATTAATAACTAAAGTCCCCTCAGTATTATTTAACTCTAATATTGTAAGTAATTCTTCTGTCCGCTGAGCAACTTCCTTAGCACTCATTCCTCTTAATAATCCCATATATGTTAATAATTCGCGACCAGTAAGTCTTTCCGGTAAAGCTAACCCATCTGGTAATACCCCAATCAATGTTTTAGCTTGTTTTGGATTACCCCAAACATCAATTCCAAAAACTTTTGCGCTCCCACTATCTGGTCGTAACAAACCAACGGCCATCGATAAAGATGTAGTTTTCCCTGCTCCATTAGGCCCAACAACTCCGTAAAAAGATCCTCTTGGCACAACTAAATCAATATGATTAACTGCAATAAATTCTCCGAAACGCTTATATAGTTTCAAAAGCTGTAGTGCTGGAGCAACTTGCTCAAATTCAGTATGCATTGAAATTGGTTCACCAGTTTTCATAAAATGGACTCCTTCTTTACAAATGTAATACCCAATTACAAATCTCAATAACCTTACTCATCCATTTGCATTGTTAGAACGGATATAATAAAAAATGAATTTAGGAAGAGCTTTTCTTTAATTACAATACTGCGCTACCAAATCATTTAAATATTCAATGTTTGTAGCAGTTACATTTTCAGATATTCTAGCCGCAATAATAATAGGTGCCCATTGAAAAATCTCATCTCTCGATAATCCAGTATTTCTGCAATAAATATGCAAATACTTTTCAGCTAATTCTACCGAAGATTGTGAGTACAACAAGTATGTCCGAAACAAATCTGCGCGAATGTCACCTGAACTAGCATCTATCCAGTCTATAATACTTACATTCTTTTCACTTAAAATTAGATTAAATGGATGGAAATCGCCATGGCATAATCTAGGATCAAATTTGATTGAATGTAACTTATTCAATATACTTTCCTTTTGTTTTTCATCCAATTTATGTACAGATTTAATTTGACGCTCTAGCCTTTCCCCCATTGCTTCCATTTCATCTGTATTCACATGTATAGCATGAATCTTTTTTTGTTCATTCACACAAATATTTATATAATACTCTGCCTCATTTAGATTATTAAGTAGGAGATCACCAATACTGTCCCCTTTTACGTATTCCATAATAATTGCCTGTCTATTTTGTATCTTTGTCACTTCAAATACGTTTGGAACTGGCAGCCCGCATGAATAAGCATATTTTTGTTTTTTTGCTTCATTCATAGACTCTGTATTTGGGAGGTAATCTTTAAATAATTTCATAATCTTATTATCATATAGATAAATTTCCGCTGTGTTCCCTTTTGCTATCGGATTTCCTAGATTCAATTCATTTCTCTCCTTACTATAAATTAAGCTAATACATTATACTCCTCTATAAATTCAGTGTAATTATGCTGAAACCCTTCTCCACGAAAATATAAAAAAACTTACCGCTTTCCATCATTAAATAGAAAGCGGTAAGTTTAATTGTTTAGGAATATCAGAATGAAACTCTGATGTATGCACAATTGAAAATGTATATCCTTGCTCAATAAATGATACTTCATTACGTTTACATTCAAATAGTACACTATTTTTCTTAAAGTTATTTTGGATTCGCTGTAAAAATGCGACGTCTGGTGTTCCAAAAGAAACATGTACTTTCGGTGGTAAAGCTTTCATCGCAATTGGGATCCAAGGTCGCTGCCACCAAGTTGCGACGATATATGCAGTGCCGCCAACTACAAAGTTGAAAATATCTCCATCTTCCATCGTTTTCATATCGAGATTTAATTTCAACCATTCCGTAAATACAGGTACACTTTTAACAGGAAGACCAATTTCCCTTACATATAAAATGTTTAAAGGTGACTGCGGTACTAATACATCCTCCTTAACATAACTATGTGCGATAATTTCGAGTAGATTTCCATCTCCGTCTTTAAAGTATAAATTGAATAGCTCGTTCTCCTCACCAATTGTATTTCCATCTTTCCATTTCACAATAAGTAACCCAGACTTTTCAAGCCATTTTGCTGTTTCATGAAATTTTGAATATGAAATTTCAAAGGCGAAATGTGCTGGAGCGATTGGCTCATACACTTCTTGAAAACTAATTGTTGTGTAAGGTGTTACTTTAAATTGAATAAATGATGCCGTTTCTTTTTTTATTGGAAAAGATAATATGTCCTTATAAACTTGTTTTACCCCTTCTATAGAAACCGTTTGTAGTTTTATATCTGATATATGTGTAATCACATTGCATACCCCCTTGCTTCTTATTATCTATTTGTATTGTATTACACTTATAAATAGATAAAATCAAACAGAAGGATGGATTTTTCAAATGAAAACTACAACTTTAGTATGAATATTTAAGTTTATCCTGCATTGTTTCCATACAAAAAAGCTGCCTTTTCTTAAACAAAGAGCAGCTTTTACAACAAAACATATTATGATTTTACAGCAATAATCATAAATCTTTTTGAATTCGTACGAATACCTTTTTCAGAACTATTAGCTTTAATGAACTTTTGCAAAATATTAAAATCCTCTTCCTCTTCTCCAAAATTAGGAATAATAGGCGTATGTTTTAATAAGAAAATAAGATCTTCAGGCGTTCTGTAATAATCAGTCACATCATATTCACGTACTTGCACGAGTTCAAATCCTGCACTAATAAGTTCACTCATATACTTTTCTTTTAATGTGCCATCTCTTTCACCTAAGCATTGTCCTCGCCCAAATGCTTCCTTAAGATTTAATTTATCATGTTTGCTTACTTGTTGTGTTAAGAAAAAAGCACCTTGTTTCATTACTTTTGCTAATTCAGATGCTATAAATGGTGCGTGACAACTAGAAGCGATATCAAAATGGGCAAGCGGAAACGTTAACGCTTCAGAATTCATTTAAAAAAACTCAACATTTTGTACACCTGATTTTTTTAAATTGGAATGTGCCGTTTCAATCATGCCATTAGAATTATCAATTCCAATTAGCAATTTAGCTGAAGATGCTATGTTAAGTACATTTTCCCCTCCACCTGTACCAACATCAAGTAAAGTGTCTGATAGTTTACATCTTTCTTTCACTTCTCCATAAAAATCCCATGTATCTCCTACAGTTTCACATTTTATTTTACTAAAATCCCATCCATTTACTCTTCCTACTTTATCATAAAAGCTTTTGTACTCTAATTCATTCACCTTATACCCCCCTTTGTAAAAACGAATTAAATATGTATAATAACCTGTAACACTATTTAATTATATATTATAAAATAAAAATTATTAAAACAATATTTCACTTCACACTACATTAAGTTTACATAATAATTTTATAGTTTATCTTTATCGATATATTCTAAATGCGCTCTTCCCCAACTGCACATACTATCCAAAACTGTACTAACTGTTTTTCCATGTTCAGTTAAGCTATATTCTACTTTAGGTGGTATTTCTTGATAAATTTCACGTTTTATTAGTTGATCTTGCTCTAATTCACGTAATTGCTTCGCTAATGTCCCCTGAGATATATCGGGTATTAATCGCTTTAATTCACCAAATCGTTTCGTTCCATCTGTTAGCAAAATAAATAAAATAGGTGGCTTCCATTTTCCACCGATTATTTGTAATGTTGCTATTACTCCTTTTAACTTCGGTTCTTGTAAATCCATTTTCTCACCTCTCCTCAGATATCATAAAACATATTTAGCAATTTTTCATATTACTGATCCACACGAATAGCGATTAGTACGAAATTTGTGACTATGTACATATAAAGTGCGTACTTTTTCATTTGCTATCTTTTAGCGAATAATAAAAGGCATAATAATTTTATTTTAAAGTTTTTATTAAGGGAGTGGCTTAAATATGTCTATAACTACATTAAAAGGTAGCCGTATCGTTATCATTGGTGGGAGTTCTGGTATTGGATTTGCAACAGCAGAACAAGCAATTGAACAAGGAGCACATGTTATTATTGCAGGGCGTTCGAAAGAAAAATTAATGGTTGCTCAAGAAGTAATAAATAACAAGCATCTTCAAACTTTTGTACTCGATAATCAGGATACAAACCAATTACAAGATTTTTTCAAAAAGGTTGGGAATTTTGATCATTTGTTCACACCAGGAGCTTCTTACACACTTGGACCAATAACCGCTACAAATGATATTGCTGAAAGCAGCTTCATTGGAAAGTTTTGGCCACAATATTATGCCGTAAAATATGCAATTCCTTTTCTTTCAAACTCTGGATCGATCGTGTTAATGTCCGGTGCATTTAGTCAACGGCCACTTAAAGGGGCACCTGCATATGGAGCTTGTAATGGTGCTATTGAAAGTTTAGGGAAAGCTTTAGCTGTTGAATTAGCTCCAATTCGAGTTAATGTTGTTTCTCCTGGAACGATACGGAGGGAACACGAACAAAACGAAAATAGACTAACTGCTTATGAAGCTTATAAATCTCTTTCTCTTGTAAAAAGGCCTGGGCATAATAATGAAATTGCACATACTGTTCTATATTTAATGCAAAATAGTTTTACTACAGGCAATGTATTGTTTCCTGATGGAGGGTACACCTATCATTAATTATTAAAAATTGAATGCCTCCTTGTATTAACTAGTATAAAGGAGGCTATTATTAATTTAGAAAGTGATATAGTAATATAGGATCTTCTTTTAAAAGTTCTGCTAAAAATAATAGTTGTGGAAAAGGTTGTAAGACTAAATTTTTATTCATTTTTTCTTTTAAAATAGCATTCCCGCCTTGATTGATATAATCATTTAATGTTATTTTCCCCGTGCAAATTAATTCAATATCATTTAATGAAAGTAACAGTAGTCCATTTGTTTCAGAAGATGGTTTAGGTAGCATCTTTGAATAGGCAACATACTTGATCGGTAAACTTTCATCTGGGCTATCAATAATTAATATTGGATTGACTTCATTTTCTACTTTTATTTTCTTTGATTGTGCATTCCAATACTCTTTATAATATGTAGTTGGTGAATTCAATATAGTAATATCAATAGAAGCTTCTTCTTTCACTTCTCTTTTAGCAGTTTCTACTGCTGTTTCATCCGCTTCTTTATGTCCTCCAAGTCTTACTACACCTAATGTATCCCCTTTACTCGTTGGTCCAACTTGAAAAACTAATAAATTCTTATACATTACATATGCACCAGATGTTCGTACATTCTTATCTATATGTATCAATATGTTCCCTCCTAAATTAACTATCCCACAAAACAGTTTACTATAATTTTATTATGTCTTTAAATTATCTTCAATCCAACATACAGCATCAAGTATATTTTCTGCTATATAATTAGGCGCCGTTTCTATCCACGAATTTCTATACTTTGTTAACGAGCTTTCTCCCCATCCTGTTCGTACCAAAATCTTTTTCATGTTCGCCCTTTCAGCTACAATCATATCCGTACTCCCTGTATCTCCAATAAGAAAACAGTCTTTTAAACATAGATCATGTTCTTTCGCTGCTTTTAAAAGTAATCCTATATTCGGTTTTTGGCAGTCACAACTACTATTCACTTTATGGGGACAATAGTACATTCCATCTATATAAGCATCATCTTCTTTTAAAATTAGTTGTATCTTTTGAAATCCTTTAAGCAGTTCTTTTTCAGTAAAATATCCTCGACCAATTCTAGTTTGATTTGTATATAAAAACACCTTTAGTCCTAGTTTATTTAAACGTTGAATTGCATTAGGTACAAAATCAAATAACATAAATTCATTTGGATGTATTCCCCCTCCTGTCCCTCCAATTGTTCCATCTCTATCTAAAAATACTGCCCTCATTTTTATTTCCTCCTTAAAATACATGCAAAAAGTAGGATTCACCAAAAAATTATAGAATTATATATATAACAAGTATTGGACGGATGATTTTCAAATTCCTCTATCATAAAGGTGGTATAAACAGTGTGAAACCTTTACAAGAACGTAGCCTTACCGTAAAGACAACTTTTTCTAAAGAATATAAGATTTTTATTTTTGGTTTACTCATTTCACGAATTGGGGACTCATTGTATACTTTTGCATTACCTTGGATTGCCTATCAATTAACCGGTTCAGCTGTCATTATGAGTTCTTTATTTGCTATTAACGTATTGCCAATCGTTTTATTTGGTCCTTTAGTTGGTGTAATAATTGATCGTTATGATCGAAAAAAGTTACTTTTGGTAGCGGATATTACTAATATTATTTTAGTAAGTCTTGTTCCAATACTACATTCATTACATCTATTAGAAATTTGGCATTTATACATAATTACTTTTATGTTAGCAGTTATGTCCATGCTTTTTGATGTAACAACTGTTACAGTCATTCCGCAAATTGCTGAAGCATCCTTAACGAAGGCCAATTCTTTCTATCAAATGGTCAATCAATTGGCTAGTTTATTTGGTCCAATGATAGCTGGGGTCTTCATTTCTTTTATTGGCGGCTTTCAGTTGCTTTGGATTAATGTTCTTTCATTTATTGCAACATTAGTTGCTGTGATATTATTACCGTCTATGAAAACCGTAAACAAGAAATGCGAAGATAAAAATACACTTCAAAATATACTATCTGATTTGGTTAATGGATTTAAATGGCTCAAAAATGACCACTTAAATTTAGCTTTATCTTTTCAAGCTATGATAGGAAACTTTGGAGCAAGTGCAGTTTTAGGTATATTCATGTATTATTTACTATCCACATTACAACTTACCCCAGAACAAAGTGGGGTTAATTATTCATTAATTGGAATAGGTGGTCTTTTAGGAAGCTTTATTGCAGTTCCTTTAGAAAAGAGGTTGCAGCGCGGCATTCTAATTCCTTTACTCCTATTTGTTGGAGCAATTGGCTTAACTTTTGCACTTTGGAGCACATATTGGCTGGCTCCCGGAATTGCTTTCGGTATTGCAATGACTTGCAATATTGCATGGAATACAATTGTAGCCACGGTTCGCCAGGAAACAGTTCCATCAAATATGCAAGGGAGAGTTTTAGGATTTTCACGTGTACTTACACGATTAGCTATGCCACTCGGGGCATTAGTAGGAGGCATTATTTCAGCTTATAATCCAGTGTTTGTATTTGCTTTAGCTGCTTTCACGAAGCTAGTTGAAGTTTTTATTGCACTATATAGTCCGATAAGAAAACTATAATAGAAGGAAAGATAATTATATATGATTGGTTAATTTTAATTACGGATAAATTTATAAAGAAAAAAGGCATATCATAATGCCTTTTTCTTTATCATCATTTTACTAGATAACAAACTTCTGTAACCCACTTATTAGGATCCGATTCCATCGCGGGGCTCACATGATAAATATTAAACATTGGGCCTGCTAATTCGTAACCTTCTGTCTCAATCCATTTTGCCGCAGCTTCATTTACAGCTGTCATCTGTTCATAACTTCCATTAACTGTTATAGAAGCTACATTAGCTGATTCCACATTTTTAAATGTAACGTCTTTTGTATTTTCGTGCTTCCCTAGAATACTTAGCTGTATTTCTATATCTACATCATTTTCTTTGTATTCACGATCATGGAAAACCGCAATACTATAACTCGGATGGGCAATACTAATATTTTTCATTTGTATTTCTTGCGTTAATATACCCCATAAATCCTCTTCGCGATTATAAGATGGAATAATCTTTCTAACACTAGCTACATTTCTTTCTGGAATTTCTTTTATTGAAACATGATAGTTCATCTCAACTACATCCTCTCTCATCGATTTCATTGAGGCTTCAAGAAGACGTAATTGTTTTTGGAGGCCATCCATTTCATCTTTTATTTGAGCACTCCGATTTTCAAATTGCGATTTTATTACTTCCATATTTTCACTTGCAACTATTTCTTTAATAGTTGCAATATTAAATCCCATATCTTTTAATGTTTGAATTTGATTTACTTTCTTTAGCTGTGCTGCTGCATATTATCGATAACCACTTTGTTCATCGACTTTTACTGGTTGTAATAATTCCACTTTATCGTAGTGTCTCAACACACGTATACTAATGGAAGATAGTTTTGAAAAGTCTCCTATTTTAAACATGATTTCCTCCTATAAATTACATCTACTTCGAAGCTCAATTTTATCTTAAACAATGACATTGTGTGAGAGTCAACCGTTTATAACACTTGAATTATATTTCTTTAATTATTTCCCCTTATACTTTTTTCCTTCTTACGGCTATAAGAATTGATATTAATCCGTTCACAGCTAATAAAGTTACAATAATACTTGTAACTAAAGCTACGTCTGGCGCAAATATTTTAATCGTCCGCCATGGTGAACTTGTACTATAAGTAAGTAGTGGGATGAATGTAATAGATAATAGTAGCGATAGACCCCCTATAGATAACCAACTTACCTTTTTTACAGTTTTCATATGTTTATACTTTTTAATTAACATAATTGATATTACGAAAAGTATGAGTGTAACTATCAACATAATAATTTGTGTTAATGGTATATTTTTAGGGATATCAACCGGTTCTTCTCCATTCAAAATACTAATAATCCCCTTTTTCAATTCTGATAGTGCGGTTTCTTCTAATACATGATTTTTATTTGTTAAAATCACACCACTCCAGCCACTTTTATTTAAAGTAAATATTTCTGCACGAGCATCGGGCGTTGATCCTGAATGCCAAATCATCGTTTCGCTTTCATTTATATTTGTTGTTCTTAATCCAAAACCATAACTTTTTTCTGAATTTGTTTGATAAAGTGGTGAAAGATAAAGATCCATGTTTTCTTGCTTTAAAAATTGAGGATTTTCTTGGCGATTCAAAAACATAATGAATTGAATCATATCTTCCAAATTCGCGGTAATATAACCATATGGTGCCCCGGCATTATCATAGGACACTACACTTTTTCTTGGTATGCCAAACCACGACTGATAACCTGTTAAATAGCCTTTTTCATATGCAATTTCTTTACTTGCTGCCGCGCCATTCATATTTAACGGCTGAAAAATATACTTTTGCATATATGATGAATATGTTTCATTTGTGACTTCTTCAATAAGTGCACCTAAAATAATATAATTCGCATTACTATATTGATATTTTTCACCTGGTGGAGCAGTTACTTTTACATTTGAAAGCTCCATTACATTTTCTTTTAATGCTGTAGAACTTTTGGACTGCTTATCTGATAATGCTAAGCCTTCATATGTGCTGATTCCGCTTGTATGAGTTAGTAGATGTTGGATTGTTATAGTTGAGGATATTTGAGGATTCTTTAGTTTAAACCAAGGGAGATATCGTTGAACTGGATCCTCTAATTTTATTTTTTTATCTTCTATTAATTTCACTATAGCTAAAGCTGTTAAAGATTTACTTATAGAGCCGATTGCAAATGGTGTTTTACTAGTTACCTTTTTTCCAGATTCTCCAGTAACCCCCATCGTTTTTGTGAAGAATACATCTCTATTATGTACAATTGCAACAGAAGCTCCCGGAATGTTCTGCTCTTTTATAAATTTTTCAATATACTTATCTAATGTAACTTTAATATTTTGCTGAGCATAAACTTTGGGAGGTGTGATACATAATATTAATACATTAAAAAGAACAAAAATTAGAGACAGTTTATAGATTGTATTCTTCATTATACTTTAGATGCTTTCTTTTTTTATAACTTACTAAGCTAATAAATACTACTACAGAGAGCGTCAAACTAGTCATTATTAATAATGCGTTCCACCATTGATTCTCTGATATTCGATATAAAAGATTATACTGAAATGCACTTTTACTATTATTTTGATTAAATGATTCAGTTAAAAATATTGAAAATATAATTTGCGAGCTGAGGTAAGTAATAATTGCGATGAATATGCCACGTAACATAAATGTGTTGAATTTGCCCTTTTCATTTTGAAGTTGTTTCATTTTAACTTGTGAATCAATTTCATTTATTTCTAAAAAATCTTGAACAAATAATTCAGGTGTACCTAAATCATCTATACTATCTTCTCCATGTTCACGACACTCTTGAATATGTTCTAATATTTGTCGCTTAATATTTTCCCTTTCTTCTAGACTAATATGGTATTGCTTTAATTCCTTAAGTACGTCTGTTAAAAATTGCTTTTCTTTACCTATCAATTTATTCCTCATTTCAGAAGGTCTCCTTTCAAACCGCTTTTTAGTAATGTTTGAATATCCGATTGCAATTCTAACCACTCATTAATTTTCTTCTCAAGACGTATTTTACCGTTTTCATTAAGTTCATAATAAATTCTAACTTTACCACTGTCTGTTACTTCTTGGTAAGTGTTAACCCACTCTTGATTTTTCAACTTAGTTAGAATTGGATAAATGCTTCCTACTCCTTTCAACTTTAAATTATGTACTTCTAGCTCTTTCATAATCTCATAGCCATAACTTTTCTTTTTCGACAAAATAGATAATACACACATTTCTAAATGACCTTTAATTAAGCTTGTTCTATCCATAGGATAAATTTAACAGAAATATATACTTCATTCAAGTATATATTTCTGTTAAATTTAAAAAATCAGACAATAAAACAAAAAGATTAATAAGAACAACAATATAACCTAAGAACTATTTTTATGCTTATTCATCTATTTTATAATATAATAATTACATAATATATCACCTGTTTATTCTTTTTAGTTTCCCATCTCTCCTCCTTTCCCTTTCCATAATTCTTTTCTTAGTAAAAAACATTGTATGCGGAACATAAAAATAATAAAAGATCCAATTCCTTAATTTTAACATTAAGAAATTGAATCTTCTTTCATTACCTTGTATTAATCATACTGCGTTAATATATATTATAAAGAATATACATTTTATATAAGTTATGTTAATAACACATAAGCTAATAAAACTTTACTGATTACGCTCAAGACATTCATAAACCGCTATCATATCTCGTTTATCCAATTCACGAATACGATTAAAAATTGGTATTTGCTCAACAGCCTCTGTTAATAAGCTCTTATCCACAACATCACTAACTTTTCCAGTTAACCATGTTTTTACATCCACACCCTCAACAACTTTTTTTAGTCCTTCGTCATTAATACCACTTGCATTACAAGTTACACATGGAATTGTTAATTTAAAGACACCATCATGCAAATTATCTTCCGTTATAACTTTCTTTCCTTTACAGAATGGACATGGATAACCTTTTTTAATTTTATTAATTTGGGTAACTAACTTTTTATATCCAAATGCTTCGTATACATACGTAAGTTTTTTATATTTACCATTTGTGAAATACTTATCTATCATGTTTTCTCTCGTTTCATAAACATTAGGGAAATCACAAACAGTTACTTGATTATTACCACTAATGAATTCGATATTTCCTTTTATTTTATCCCAGAATGGTAAGACATTTTGTAACACTATTTCATAGTTTGAAAAGCTTGCCTGTTCTAATTCAAACATTTTCAATGCAACTTGTACTTTTCTTGGCAATAAAGAAACATCTTCTGTCAATCTCATATCGCCACCAACTATATCCTTCAATTTATGAAGTGCAGGTAAATCACCGACTATTTTCAACACTTCATCAACTGGCTGATTGATAATTTCACGAATATCTGAGTTGCCAAATTTAAGTGGTTTATGATGATTTAAAACCGTCCCTTCACAAATTGGACATGTCACCATTTCTTTAGAAGTCTTAATTTCTTCTTTAATAGGTGCTTTTGAAATAACAATATATCCACCAATAATCGTATTAAAACCTACCCATGTTCTGCGTGTCTTTCCTTTTTTATCATAAAATGATTTTTCAAAATACCCGTACCAAAACGTATGCTTTTCTTCTTCGGACATTTCATTATAGCTCTTTGACAAATCTTGACCAAGCTCATGTTTAATTTCATCAAATAGAAATTCTATTTTTTCATATTGATAAAATTTTAATACTTTCATGATTTCCGGATCGAATAAACCATCCCAAAATGGAACGTTTTTATTTTGAATTGTAATATCTTTATCGAAAACTTCAATTTGAAGACGTCCAGAGCAAGATGGACAATGGTTGTCCTGTGAATAGAAATCAAAACTTCTCGTATCTTTATTAGTTGGATGAGCAGCTACAATATGATTAATTAGTCCACCAACCTCATATAAAAAACTATATTGACTATATAAATGCCTCTCAAAATCAATAGCAATAACCGGTGCAATTGTATCAGATTCATATTCACCATAAATTAAACGCGCCATTGAAGATAAACTTTTTAAAATACCACCCTTATAAACATTTTCGGCATTTTTAAAATAGTTAATATGATTTTCTTCTAAATAGTGAACGCCTTCTTTATGCTTAAGTGCTGAAGAAATATGTATTTGCTCAACATTATTCAGACTGCTTTTTTGACGATAATAATCATCATGACTTACTACTTCAAGATGATTGATAGCTTCAAGCTGTCTTTTCCCAAAATCTACAATATAATCCGAGCTTTCTAGCATGTAACTATTATGTTCAATCATAATGATCGAGACTGATTCATCTTGCAATATCCCTCTAACACTATCTATAAATTGATTTAAAATATTTTGTGATAAACCTTTTGAAGGCTCATCAAAAATAAATAATGTGTGTGGATTTCTAGTGTTTGCAAATAATTCAGAAACTAAATGAACACATTGAAACTCACCTGTTGATAATGTTTGTGTTTTTTGTTCTAATGTTAAATAGCCAAGCCCTAATTTAATTAGTAGGCTCAAGCGTTTATACGCAATATCTTCATTTGGAAGTTCGTCAATAATATCTTCAATCGAACGCTCAAAAATATCATCAATTTCTTCACTATACTTTGTTAGTTTCTTTTTAATATCTAGAAAAGTTGCTACAGTTGATCGACTTGTAATGGATTGATTTCGATCTTGCCCTACCATAACTAGTTTATCTTTTGGATATCGTTTCAAGAAATCTGTAGCTAAACATTCATTGACAAGAGTAGATTTCCCACAACCAGATTCTCCTGTAACTGTTACAAGCCTATTTTTAGGAATCTGAAACTCCACCATTTGGATATTACGGCAATATAATTCTTGGAATGTATAATATTCTGTTGGTACTTCTTTATTTAGATCGCACAGTATTGATTTTGGTCTTGGTGATTCTTTCACAATTTGTCCACCATATTTTCCGCTACCAGGTCCAAAGAACAATTGCTCATCTGTTGTATCCAGTACTGTATCTGAATGATCTATAAGCCAAATTTGATTTTTACACCCTAATTTCTTGATCTCTTCTAATATTTGTAATAATGTTCCATGATCAAGTCCAACTGAAATCTCATCAATAATAATTACAGCATTTTCACTTACTGCCATGAATTCAGCTAAATATAGTCGTGTTAACTCTCCACCTGACAACGTACCCATTATTCGATTTAATGTTAAATAACCAATGTTCATATTTATTATGTTTTGTAATATATGTTGCTTTGCTTCACTAATATTTAACACTTCCGCTAGCGAAAGAATAGACTCAACACTTAAATCATTAATATTTGAAATGGTATGTGGTTTAGCAAATAAATCTATAGTATGTTGTTCAATTTCTTCACTATAACGTTTTCCCTTACATTTTTTACACTCAATATTTTTATTAGTACCTCGGCCTTTACAACCAGAACACCAACCTAACTGGTTATTAAATGAAAAAACCTCAGGGGAAAGATGAAATACGTCAGCAAGTTTTTCGCGAATTTCAGTGAAAACACCAGTATGAGTACCTAGCGTTGAACGTGGATTAGAAGAAATTGATGATTTCCCTAGAAAAAGTACTAAAGGCATATCCTCCATCTTAATAGCACTAAAATTCGTTTCCATGATATTAGGAAATAAATATTGATATTCAGCCTTTGGTAATAAAGAAACTAATCGTTTTTTTGATTCTTCACCAATTGTTTGACAAAAAGTTGTTTTACCTGACCCTGATAAACCAGCGATTCCAAAAGACTTATTAAATGGAATGACTGTATCTAATTTGTTTATGTTATTAGCAATTAATTGGTTTACCTTCATATTAACCTCTATTCTTATTTCTCATTAAAATCATATTTGCAATATAATAATTACACAATGAATATAACCTTTAAGTTGATTACGCTCTTAATTCAAGAACCTTATCTTTATATATTTCAAACCACTGTTGCCATTCATCTTTAGAAAATTCTTTTTCTTCCCCTTCTAGTACGGAGGAAAAAAGATCTAAACAAATATGCCAACCCGCTATATCTTTCGGAGTATGATCTGTTAACTCATGAATGTATTCTTTAAGAAGTAAAAGAGTACCATTTTCCTCTTTATGTATTTCAAATCGTACACAGTCTTTATCCCAAGTAAATTCAAGCACTGCGTTTACTTGACACTCTAAAATATCGATATTTATAAATGAACCGTCCATCATATCAAACTTGATTATTCCACCTGTTTTAAGGCTTTCGATTTGTAAATTAGACATCCATTTTTTCAGCTTACTGTTTTCTGTTAAAACAGACCAAACCTCTTCTATTGAATATGAAAAATAACGCTCAAATTGCACTACATATTCATTACCTTGTTTCTCTATTACTGCTAACATTATTAATTAACCCCCTTTTCGCAAAAGCGAATGTACGTTCTTTATTTTATTTTACATGATTTCAATTAAAAAAGAAATCACTATTACACCCCATTAATTTAAAAGGTTTTTGTTAGCTCCAAAATGGATTGACTTATTATATATGAGAGCTCTAATCTAGTTGACCATGCTTTTATCGGATCAACTAGATTATCTTGGTTAAGCTTGTTCACGTATTTTAAACCTTCTACTGCAATGTAACCAATATTAAAATCTGTAAAAGTATTTATAATCATCGGCCATTCTCCATCAGTCATTCTGCATTTAGAATATTTTATTATGTAATCCATTGCTCGTTTTGATAACGCACATGAACCAGCTGTAATATCTACTTGTTTCTCTAATTGTAATGACATAATTTTATTTGATACTGATTCTGTAACTTGCCATTCTTCAGGATGTGTCTGAAAAGCTTTTTCTGTTCTGCCAATGATTAAGTAATCTACATCTACTATATTCTGAATGAAGGAATTAAGTTCAGCTGGATATTCTTTAATCCAAGTTAGCAAACGATCAAAGTCACAATAGTGATAGTAATCATAATCATAGTTACTAACAAACTTTAAAGAATCCCTACGTGCATTCCCTACACCTAATTTTTCTACTATATTTATATAGAAGTTACTTTCCTCTAGTTCTTTTACAATCTCTTTTGGTGTTACATTACTAATTGTTATATATTTCTCATCATAATTTAAGTTTGACAATTCCTCTTTTAATTCTTTTATTGCAAATAATAAGCTCCCTGTTGGATCATGAGTAATACATGTTAATGCCACTTGTTTTATAGGTTGCATAGTATATTCATCCCCTTTGCAAAATAAAAAGCAGAAAGACTACTTTCTGCCAATTTTATAATTAGTATTATATTTCTTATGCTCAATTTAATTCATATTATGTAACTTTAAGGAATTCCCCTTATGTTGCGTTCTCATTTTCATCGAACATAGAATTACAGCATATAAAGAAATGCTATGACTCATGAAATTATTATACTAAATCTACTTACTTGAAAAACTTATCGTTTAATCGCATCAACAATTAACGATGGAAAACCAAGTTTATCACCTTTATTTCTAGAATCATACCTTTTCGAACGGAAAATAACACCGTCGTTTGCATCCCATTCATTATAATAAAACTGACCATTTTCATCACAATATTCAAGTAAAACTACCTCAAATCCAGCAGTTTCAAACATTTTCGTTAGTGTTTTATAGGTATGGACAATTTTATGACTTGCTGCTGGGTGATCTTTTGGGCCAGGTCCACCTATTTGAACTATCTTTTGGTACGCCTCATCTCGGAAAAATGCATCAGGAACACCGCACCGAATATGCCCCTCTTGCTTTAAAAATTCATAGCAAATTTCAGCAGCTCTTACACCTTCTTCAAACGTAAGGTGTTCCCATACATGCTCAGCTAAGATAGCTGAAATAGAATTGTATTCAAATCTTTCTTCCCACGTAGCTTTATCTAGTAAATTAAGTTCATTTTCTTGTGTTTGTATCCATCCAGGATTATTATTAAACACCCCTGCTCCGACTACTACTTTAATTTCGTCTTGTTTTATTGCCATCACCTTCACCTCGTAAACATTTTAATTATTAATATATTCTATGTTTACTATTATTCTACCTTCTAAAATAAATTAAGAAAAAATGGTGATTGCTTTAACAAAAATGAGTTATGGAAACAGTTCATGATGCACAATTATTTTTGTACTCTATTCTTCAAACGAATAAGCTGTACTATCTACTTTTATATTTTTCTAAATTTGCGAACTAAAGTGAACACTATACCTGCAAAAACCATCCATAAGCCCATTGTTGTACTGTTAGTTGTACTGCCCCCCGTGTTTGGAAGCTCTTTATATGTAGATTCTTTTTTATCGGAATTACTGTTGTTTTGGATATTACCGTTATTACTGTTATTAGTACTACCTTTAGCTTTGCTAGCGTCTGTATCCTTCACTAATACTTTTTGTATTGCGTGTACCTTATTACCTACAGAATCTGTGACACTATATATTATTCCAAAAGTACCAGCTTTAGATGTATCTACAGTTCCTTCATACACTACTTTAGAAGTAAGATCACCATCCTCTTTATCCATAACGGATATTCCTGCCGTTGGATTGAATTCATCTCCCTTAGTAATTGTAGTTGTAGAAGGTACTTTTAGTATTGGTATGTCATTCTTAACTTCTTCTCTACCTTTGACCGTTACAGTTTGTTTCGCAATTTCTTCATGGCCTTTAGAATTTGTAACTGTATACGTTACTATGTAAGTACCGACTTTAGAGGTATCTACTTCCCCCTCAACTTTTACTTTAGAAGTAAGATCGCCGTCTTCTTTATCAATAGCTTTTACTTTTGCCATCGGATCGAATGATTCTCCTACAGTAATTGTCGCTGCAATAGGAACTGTTAATGTAGGTTTTAGATTTGATGTTTCTCCATCTCCCTCTACAATTACAGTCTGTGTTACCGTTGCTTTCCCACCTTGAGAATCAACGACAGAGTACTCCACAATGTATTTGCCTGGTTTAGAAGTGTCTACATCACCTTTATGTTCTACTCGAGTTGTTAAATCACCATCTTCTTTATCAATAGCTTTTATATTGCTCATTGGGTCAAACTTATCACCGACACGCAGTGTAATTGTTGACGGTACTGTTAGCTCTGGGACTTGGTTTGCCTCAGTTTTTTCGTTTTCTTTCACTGGTCCTTTAATTTTTGCTGCATCAAAAGCTTTTTGGACCGTTTCAACCTCAATGGAATTTGCCCCATATTTATTTGTTGCAACTTTAAGACACGCTAATCTTAATTCAGAGAAATTAGAAGTCATGTTCAATTCATCAGTATTTGCATAATAGAAAATATCAAACATTTTATCTTCACCAATACCATTTACAGTTACACCGTTATGAGTACCACCTTGTGCAATTAAATATGCGACTTTATTAATAATACTTGAATTAAAATGAACGCCCTCATTATCCTCTCCGTTTAAATCACTGAATTTACTATAATCATCCGGATACGGTACTCCATCAAAAAATTTGACTGAAGATGGATCTTTCATATTACGGAGAACGGATCCACTTTGTTCTCCTATTGTCCAATTAAATTCTCCATTATTTACATATTTCTCAATAGCCGTTCCCATAATATCAGATAATGCCTCGTTAATTGCCCCGGATTCTCCAAAAAATTCAAGATTAGATTCACTAGATGTAACCGCATGTGTAAATTCATGGCCCGCTATGTCAAACGCTCTAACCATTGGATCACCATATATAAGCATACTAACATTGTTAATATTAGCGCTAAATGCATTCCCCCAATTTTTAGGATCATTTGTTTCTCCTGAATCCCATGCATGTACAACTGAAACTACTTTTTTCCCATTATTATCAAAACTATTACGCTTATATTTGTCTTTATAAAAATCATATACGTTTGTCGCTAAGAAATGAGCACTTACCGCTTTTGGGTCATTAAATGTTGTTGATGTGCTAGTTGCTAATATACCAGGATAATATTTATCTTCAAAAGTAATATCTCTATAATTTACATCGTACGTCTCAATTCCTTGCCCTCTTGTGTAATCGGCAAGCGCATACTTCCCGTTACTTTGTTCAGAAATACCAAATGTACGAGTTATTCCTAAATCATCTTTTCCAGTCCCGGTTAATGATTTAAAATTACTTTTTTTACTCTCCTGAATAGCTTCAACACGCTCTTCACTTACTTTTAAATCTGACTCTTGCACCATATTTTTCAACATATCACCACTATGAGCATCCACTAAATAAGTTCCAGATACATAGTTTGGTGTGGCAGCTGCAAATGTAACTTGATATGCATTTGTAGCCTGCCCACGATTTTCATCAACAAAAATAACTTCCTTAACTTCTGCCTCAGAAATAAATTGAATATCCTTTCCATACTTCGTATAAATATATTGTTTTGCTTCTTCTTTTGATAAATTAATAGGATTCTTTAAATCTTCTTTTGCTAAATTTTGTGCGCTGTCTCCTGAAACACTTTTAATAACACCTTTTTTATCTACATGAGCAGTCAATTGATGTCCATATACTTCTTTTCCTTCATATATTTGTTGCATACGCAAAAGTGTCGTCCCATCATATGAACTACGTTTTTGAAGAACCTTGTAATCTACCCCTTTGTCTCCACTAACTTGTTTTGGAGACAAAGCATGCTCCGTCTTTTCCTTAAGTGCATCTTTCACTACATTCTCTGGCGTCTTTTGTGATGGTTGTGTAAGTTCACCGGTACGAAACGAATCCTCTTGAACATCAACTTGCATTTGAACCGTTTCCTCTGCATAACCTACCCCATATGGTGTTACACTTGCTAAAGCTAATCCTGTTGTTAATGCAACTATAGCTATTTCTTTTTTATTTTTCATGTTATTTTCCTCGTATAATTTTCTAAAATATGAAACTGCTAAAATCCATACAATTTATTCCTATCATAAAAAGATGACTTTTGTAATCAACAAAAGTCATCCCTTCAATATGTAATATCCCTAATATATTTTTAATGCATAATTTCTATATAAACAGAAAAAAGCATTCATTAACGAGCATTTTGCAATACTTTTATTAGGTCATTTATATTTTCAACTTTATGCTGAAACTGATCAAATCTACTATGTAACAATGAAGGATTCTTATCTTCAGTTGAAATAACTTTTTTTAACTCCTGTTCTAATATATCATATGTATCAAAGAAATTATCAAATTCTACACTTACAAGTTCTTCATTTTCACGATAAAATCTTCTTGCTTCTATATAAGTCATATATGATTTATTTAAAAATCCTAATGAAACTAAATATTTAGAAGTGTTTTCTTGATAAATAGCAATATCACATGCTATTTTCATATCAGAATAAGTCTTTTGAACGAAACAATGCAACTCAACAATCTTAAGCTTTAATCCGTTATTCATTTTATCCCCTCCCATCCTATCTATTCTACATAAAAAAAGAATATTATACAAAGTAAAATATCAGTATAGTACAAAAATAAAAAGCGAAAGAATAACTTCTTTCGCTTTTTACAGTAATACATACATTTCATATTGTGCTAAAGAATTCTTTTCAAATCCAGTTTTCTTTAAAAACCCTTCCAGTAAACTGTTGTTTGGAAAACTAATTAATAAGCTTTCTAAATTCAACTCATCTCTTGCTACTTGTAATAATTTTGATCCAATACCACGATTTCTATACTCTTTGTCTATGAAAATAAAACTAATTTTACCTTGTTCATTTATACATATAGAACCTTTTAAATCATTATCGACATATGCGCCATAAAATGTATGATTTGTTTTTTCGATATAATCCATATCATTTTGCCAGTTTATATGGAAGTGTAACCATTTCTGAATTTCAACTTTAAAAGCAGGGAATTCTAATTGTTTTACTTCAATTCCCTTACATTCTTTATGTATTATTTTAGTCATATCTTTTAAATTATAATAAGATAGATCGTACACTTTTTCATAGCCTAATTTATTATAAAAACGAATCGCCCGGTCATTACCTACAATGACTTCAAGAAAAAGTTGCTTACACCCGTTTTGAATCGCTTCATCTTTATGCAGTTCAAATAACTTTTGACTCACACCAATACCACGGTAATTCGGATGAACTGCTAATGTTCCGCAGCGCATTGTTTTTATGTTTTCATAATCCTTTATCCCGCCAAGTATTACACCAACAGATTTATTACCTTCTAAAGCAACAAATGAATGTTTTAGTGAATTCCCTTCAGCTCCAAAAAATCTTTTTATAAAATCTTCCTTTGAAACTTCCATTTTAATAATGTAATCTGAAAAGCCATCTCTAAAAGCTTCATACACTAAATCTATATTTATCTCACTGCATCTTTTATATTGAATCATATAAAATTATCCCCCACTTACTCGTGTTAAACTAATGTTCAAATATATAAGATCTACTAGTCACATCATACTTTAATTTTGAATTCTACTGCTTAATTTGAAATGAACGGACACTTCCCTACATATCTGTCACTATTAATTTGTTTTATAACAAATGGTGCAATATCACTATTTTGAATTTTGATTCCTGGCATATCTACTAAACTCTCGTTTATACGTCCAATACCATTTCCCTCTATAACAAATGGTAATCTAACAATTGTCCAATCTACTTCACTACTTTGGATAATTTGTAATTCTTTATATTTATCTTGCATCATTTTTGATAAAAAAACTTTAAATAAGGTAGCTCCTATTTTATTTACAATTCTCTTTTGATCTCCTGTAACATTTAAAGAGCCTCCGGAAATTACAATATATCTTTTTATTTCAAACTCCTTCATTGCTTCTAAAATATGCTTCGTTACTGTGCTAAAAATATAAGATTCATTTTTGGGTTGACCTACTGCATTAATTACAGCTCCACACCCTTTAAGTAATTTGCGTATTGAAGCAAAATCACGTGCATCTCCATTAATGATCTCTATATTTTCATTTGTTATTTTGATATTATTAGAATTTCTTGTTAATATTTTTACTTGATACCCCTTATCTAGCGCTTCTTTTACAAGGAATTTCCCCGCTTTTCCGTTTGCACCCAAAATAGCTATTTTATTTGTACTTTCCAATATTAACCCCTCTTACTATCTATGATTTACTACATTAATCTCATATACACGTAAAAAAGCAATTAAATGCTCACACGCTCGTTCACATGCTAACATTTTAAAGATTTTTTGTTCCTCTTTCGTTTTATCATTCGCTTGATCTGAAGCAGCTTTTAAACATAGAAAAGGTTTGTTATTGATTTGGCACACATAAGCAAAAGCTGCCACTTCTTGATCAACCGCTAATGCTCCATATACAGTATGGAGTAAATATCTCATTTCTGAACTACGAATACGTTGATCTCCAGATAAAAATGTACCATAATGAATCGGATCATATGATCGTATCTTTTTTATTCTTCTTACAAGCCACTTTGTTGTTTCAATAGGTGCTGTCCTACCATTATATAAATTAAAAACATCTTCCCCCGAACCGGCAGCAGTAACATCGTGTTGTATTGCATTAAGAGCTACTACAATATGTCCATTTTTCACCTTATTTGATAGACTTCCACATATTCCTGTCATAAACAACTCATCTGGCTGAAACTCACTAATTAATAATTGTACACAACTTGCACAGCTTACTTTCCCAACTCCAGTTATAACTGAAATAATTTCCAGATCATTTATAGTATGAAAATGAAATTCCCAAGCTGCTCTTTTTTCAATGCGTTTACTTGGATAATATTGATGCAAATACGTAAGTTCAGGTTCCCAAGCTGCTACAATTGCAATACGTTTCATTACACGCTTCACTTCCCCTATTGTTATCATGTAAATACTTTATCTATACCTTCTCGCTCATAATCTGGAATCCACTCTTTATATTTCTCATATAAAGTGAAACTTTAATCAGCCCTCACCAATCGGACTTTTATGGGCAGCCCGATCCCCACCTAACTTCTTTGTTTTCGCTGAATTTTGAGGTGGGGGTCTTACTGCCCATTAAAGCGGGATAAACTTCGTATTGTTTCTTTATTCTTCGTAATTACTTCACTTCCTCTATCATCATACATAAACATAATAATATCTTTTGTTATATTTATGAGAAATACATCTGGATAAGAAGTTTCTTTTTTTCGTCCAAAACGAGGAAAACGATTTGGAAAACCTTTATAATTCGGTGTTTAAATAGGTCGCTTATGCTTTATATCACCAGTGAACCATTTTAATAAAATTGATATGTACAATACAAAGCAACTTCTTCATCTTTAAATAAAAATGGCATTGTTTCTTGCCTTATATGATGCTTTAAGTCTCTTTTCTAAATAAATCGTCTATATATTTATTTTCTGTAGATTTTTCACATTTTCCTTTTTCAATCGATAACCATTTGTTATTAAAAACACTTTATCTTCTTTTGAAAATATATCTTCAAATAAGTGTTTATTAAATGTACGGCACTAATGTAACCCCAGAAAATCTTTGATTCATTTATTTTCTTAGCTACATTTTCATACCCTTTCTACTCTACAATTTCTTTTAACTGCCAATATGATTCTTCTAACCAAGGATGCAAAACTTTCAACTTATCTTTTCTATCCCACAAATATGAAATATATGCAAAAGCAGCATGTTCTAAAGATTTTTCTAATCCTTTTTTTACTTCTGCTAAATATGGTGGCGCTCCATTTTGATCCCATTCTATTTTATCAGCAACAAATAACACTAAATCCATTTTCGTTGCATGTTTACGTAGTGTAGTATGGCAGCAAATTGCATTCAAAATTTCTTCATCATCCACTTTAAATATCTCTTTTGCAATTACTTTCGATAACTTTTGATGAATAATCATTGGAAATTCTCGTTCTTCTTGTAATATCTCTATTCCAAATTGCTCAGCAACTACAATCCGATCTTCATTTGGAAAGATTGCACTAATATCATGTAAATATGCTGCAATTGCTGCCTTTTCTTCATTTACATGATACATAACTGCAATTTTACGAGACTCATTTGCCACTCGAATTGAATGTTTATATGTAACTTCTTTATTGTATTTTAATAGAAAAGCTTTTATATCATTTTCAATTTTTCCAGTTGGAGTAAATGAGTATATATCCTTATATAGCATCGTATGTCCCCTTCTTCCTAACTTTCAATATAACGTTGTATTTAAATATCCTTTTTATTTGTATTCGTTATTAATGTTTTAATCCCTTTTTTATACGTTACATGAAATTTTATAGAGAATCATTGCTACAAAACACATAAATGTTTGATATTATAGTAATGTTAATGATTTGTAAGGAAAGGAACTACATAATGAATAAAAACATATTAATTATTGATGACGATAAAGAAATTGTTGAATTACTTGCTGTTTATTTGCGAAATGAAGGCTATAACATTTATAAAGCATACGATGGCGATGAAGCATTGCAAATGATTTCTACATATGAAGTTGACCTTATGATTTTGGATATTATGATGCCAAAACGAAACGGATTAGAAGTTTGCCAAGAGGTTCGTGAGAATAATACTGTACCTATTCTTATGTTGAGTGCAAAAGCAGAAGATATGGATAAAATATTAGGTCTTATGACTGGTGCAGACGATTATATGATTAAACCATTCAATCCATTAGAATTAGTAGCTAGAGTGAAAGCTTTACTACGAAGATCATCTTTCCAAAATGCTACTTCTCCAAAAAATGAAGATGGTATGATTCGCATTCGTTCTGCTGAAATTCACAAACATAATCATACCGTTAAAGTAAATGGCGAATATATTAAGCTTACATCTATTGAATTTGATATTTTATATTTACTTGCGAGTAATACAGGACGAGTATTTAGTTCCGAAGAAATTTTTGAACGTGTTTGGAATGAAGATGGTTATGGTTCAAATAAAACTGTAATGGTTCACATTAGTAATTTACGAGATAAACTTGAAACAGGAATGAATGGAGAAAAATTTATTCATACCGTTTGGGGAGTAGGCTATAAAATTGAGAAATGAAGCATTTGATATATTAAAAGATATCCCAAAGTGGAAGTTAATTTTTTGGTTCATGTTAGCTATCACACTTACCCCTATTACTGAATTAATTATATATCGTCTTGTTACAAGTGTAATTGAAAGTTCACTTACATTAAGCGAACTCGGCAAAGAATTCATTAGAATTTTTGGTTATGAAAAATATAAAGGAATAAAGGAATCTCTTTGGATGATGATCGTCTCTTATTTATTTTTATTTTCGATTTTCTCATCTTACCTATACATTTTTTACCGTCATGAAAGAAAAGTTTACTATGAAACTTGCATTAAAAAAATGATAGAAGAGATTCGTTATATTGCAAATGGAAACTTCAATCATAAAGTTTCTATCGTAAACCATAATTATTTGGAAGAGTTAGCAAGCGGGGTTAATCAAATTGTTGAACAATTGAAAGTCTCAATTGATGAAGAAAGACAGGCAGAACAAGCAAAAAGTGAATTGATTACAAATGTATCACATGATTTACGCACTCCTCTTACCTCTATAGTTGGATACGTGAATTTAATCCACCATGATAATTATAGAGATGAAGTGGAATTACGTCATTATATACAAGTCATTTACGATAAAGTAACCCGTCTTAATGCATTAATGAATGATTTGTTTGAATATACACGTGTTCAAAATAAAGAATTAAGTTTATATTCTGTCCCTATTGATATTGTGGAGCTTCTTGGACAATTAACAGTTCAATTTCGAATACAGCTTCAAGAGGCTAATATTGATTGTCGCCCCTTTTTTCCATCAAAGAAGCTAATGGTATTAGCTGATGGAGACAAATTAGTGCGCGTATTTGAAAATCTAATTATTAATGCTATCGCTTACGGTAACGATGGTGATTATATTGATATTACTGCTTATGAAAGTAATAATATGATTGCAATCGATATAACCAATTACGGCCAACCTATTCCAAGTACCGATTTACCTCATATTTTTGAACGTTTTTATCGCGTTGAGAAATCGCGCTCTACAAACACTGGTGGATCTGGACTCGGATTGGCAATTGCAAAGAGTATTGTCGAATTGCATAAAGGAACAATTGAAGTGTATAGTGATGACAAAAAAACAACATTCACTGTAAAACTACAACCATATAAATGTTAATACAGCTTAATTTCAGGTCCAATTTCTTACGATATAAGAAATTGGACCTTTTATTTTCCATTAACATCCAAAATTTAATAATCCTTTATAATTCTTTAGAAATTCTTTACCTTTTCTTTCTTCCTAATTAAGCATTCCTTTTTACAATATTATTATCGATGTCATAATAGGAGGATCGCTTATGCAATTCTTTAAAAAATTCACAATTTTATTATTATCTTTTGTTATTACTGCATTTATCGTTTTATATTTTTATCTTTATGTAAATGGCCCAATTATTCAAGCTAAATCAGCTATTTTAATAGATGCTCATTCAGGTGAAGTTGTTTATACAAAAAATGAAAAAACTCCTATACAATCGGCTACTTTATCTAAATTAATGACAGAATATATCGCACTAGAACAACTGAATGAAGGAAATATACAGTTAGATGAAGTCGTAAAAATAAGTAACGAAGTTTTCCAAGCAGAAACGAGTCCTATACAAGTAACTTCGAAAGATAAAACGACGGTTCGTGATTTACTACATGCATTGTTATTGACAGGGAATAATCGTTCCGCACTTGCCCTTGCAGAACATATCGCTGGAAACGAAGATAATTTTACACAGTTAATGAATGAAAAAGCAAAACGCCTAAAGTTATCACAACCATCTCCGTTTCTAAACGCTACTGGAATGAATAACGATACAAATAAACTTGCAACTACAACAGCAATTGAAGTTGCTAAACTAGCAACAGAATTAGTAACAGACTTTCCAGATATACTGAACATTACAAAACTAACCTCTTACCAGTTCTCCTTCAAAGATACGAAAGTTTTCAACACCAATAAAATGATATATTCCCTTAATAAAAACATTAAACTCCAAGGTGTTGATGGCTTACAAACTAATTTTTCAACTAATGGTAATTATAGTTTTGTCAGTACCGCAAAACGAGGAGATACTAGACTTATTTCAGTAATATTAGACGCCGAAAATGAAAATAGTACTTTTGCCGAAAATGAAAATAGTACTTTTATTGAAACAAAAAAGTTACTTCAGTACGGCTTTGATCCTTCTTCTTACTCTGCACTCCAAGCGTTCAAAGATGCTGTTACATCTTGGGCAGTTTTGCTTCAGTTTAAAAATTTGATTATACAAACATTGTTGATTTTCTTCATTATAACAATTTTAATGTTCTTACATATACGTCAGAAAAAATCCGAGGATTTCAACTAGGAAATCTTCTTATATATAAAAAAACGGCTTGTATTTACAATGCAAGCCGTTTTCTAAATCTATAGTCCTCTCCCAATTAAATTCGCTGAAACAGGCTGGAGATTTAACTCCCTCGCCCATATAGATAACTGACCGATATGATGAATTTCATGTACAATTACGTGCCTTAAGACCTCACCATATGTATATGTTTTATCTGTCCACGAAGCTTTTAATAGCTTACATTCTAAGTTAGCTGACCATACTTGTAAAAAATCTTCTAATTCTTTTTTATATAAATCAGATAACACTTTCACTTTTTTAATTGATTGATAATCCTTAAACTGCGGTTCACTATCTTCTTTCCCTTGAATTGCACTAATCCAGCTATACTCAACATCAACAATATGAAATAATGTTGCTAAAATACTTCCAACACCACCAACACGTTTGCGGAGTAATTCTTCCGCTGAAAGTTGCTCACACCACTTAAACCAATCATCTCTTACTTGCCAATTGTATTGAAGTAAAGTGTACATATTTATCCCTCCCCTACCTCAATTATCCACTTAATCGCATCTATAATATAATGTGGCTCGTCTTTTTGAATATAGTGACCACTTTGTTCTGTAATTATAAATTTATGATTGTTTGATAAGCGTAATAATTCTTCTTGCAATTGTAACCACTTCATTTGTGCTTCTTGCGAATAATAGGCTTTTTTACCAGCAGCTAACACGACAAGTGGAATATTTCTCATTGACTGACAATGTTTATTTGCTTCACCTAAACTAAACATAAACTCTTTATAAGAACTTTCATGTACAAATTGTTTATAGTAAGCTTCTTGAAATTCTGGAGACATGATTAGTAAAAAATCTTTTTTATAATTTTCTGGTGTCGAATCAACCAAAACAATTCCCAACATATCTTCGGAATAAAAAGTCGCAAATAAACGTGCATTTATACCACCAAAAGAATGTCCTACAAAAATATAAGGTGGTTTCAGTTGCAATTTCTCTAAGCAACTTCTTAAGTCTTTTATCATTTCAGAACTAATACGTCGTTTGGAACTATTCCCACTTTTCCCTAATCCAGCTCGATCATATGTAAGTACAGTCCCAAATTCAGTCAACTCTTCAGCAATATGGTCCCATGTCTTTGAATAATCGCCATAACCTGCCTCCATTATAATAACTGGCTGCAACTTCTTTCCTTGAAATACTTTTGAATACATTTTAAAATCATCAACTTGTACATATTCCTCTATACATTTAACCATGGACGATCACTTCTCTCCGATAAAGTTCTTCTTCAATTTGATTAATTATTTCATCTATAGATAAAGCTCCATCCAAAACAATATCTGAATTTGGCTTTACAGTATGAAGCGCCTCCAAATAGGCTTTTCTAGCATATGTTATATAATGCTTTAAATCATTATGTATTTCACTCATTGCATCTTCTTTAAAATCTCGCAAAATTCTTCTAGCCATCGCAATATCTAAAGGTGTATCGATAAATATGGTTACATCAATGAATTGTCGCATTTCACCATTCAGGTATGCAAAAGGATAATCTACAATAATATAATCTACACTATTATCTCGTATAAGATGCTGTATATCCTTAATTAATGGTGTAAGTACCCATTCATCATAATTTGCTCCATCATCAATCCATTTACAAATATCTGCAGGATAATTATCAAAGTTATAACTATCAAAATAAAGAGCTTTTGAATTTTTTAACTCATTTGTTAATCTTTCTGTAACAGTAGTTTTACCTCCTCCTGAAACAGCTGCAATTGTAATGATTTTCGTTTTCTTATTCATAATCCCCCACCCCCTTTTAATTAACATAATATAATTATAAATAACTATAATTCTTTATCGCTCCATTCATATTCTAACATACTCATTTCCCATAAATTCCAATACGTTTCTCCTACTTTTTTCGACTCTCTTAATAACCCTTCTTTTACAAATCCTATTTTTTCGTAACATGAAATGGCTGACGTATTAAAATCATAGACACCAAGCGTTACTCTATGTAGTTTTAATTCTTCAAATGCAATATGAAGTACTGCTTTCATCATATGCTTCCCCATAGAACGTCCTCTCATTTTCGTATCACCAACTAGTACTTTACCAATCCTTGCAGATTTATTTATATTGTCTATTTGCCCAAGTGAAATATGACCAACTACTTCTTGAGTCTCTTCATCTATTACTTTGAATGCAAGTGTATTTTCACTTTCTATATATTTTTCTAATTGCTGTTCATTTAAAGGATATGTAAATGCATTTCCCGACCATTGTATTAAAAAATCCTCGGAATCAATCCAGTTTATTAATTGTTTGAAATCGAATTGTTTAAAAGGTTCTAATTTAATCAACTTCATTCTCCTTTCATACACTATTCTATATATCCTCAAACTTATTTCTATATATAGAATATATTCTCCTTTTATACGAAATGAAAATAAAGCCATTCATAAGAATGGCTTTACAAAAACATAGCTCAGTTATGCCATGTTTCTTATGTTAGCAATGGTTCAATTGCTTCAATTTTACAAACTGAAATAATTACTGTAACTACCCCAGCACTATTAGCAAGCTTTACAACATCACAAGTGACAGAAGAAACAGTTCCTGCGTAATTATTAGTTCCTGTTGTAATGCGCACTGATCTGTTTACTAACTTTCTCAGCTCATCTCTAATTCCTTGTACACAGCAACAATCGCATTTTTTATTTTGCTCTTCATGTTCTTTTTTACACTCTTCGAAAACATCCCAACAATCATCCTGTTTACATGTACACTTCTTTTTACAATTATTAAATCGAGAACCCAAAATCTCACCCCCTAATCATTTCTATTAATATAGTATGTCCACTAACTTTAAAGTGTACGAGGCAAAAACATAGAAAGGAAAAAACAAACACATGTACTAAATTATCCTGTATATATAAAAACTGACCTCTAACAATTAGAGGTCAGTTCACCTTATACATGCTTTAATTTTATAATTTACTAGACTGCAATCCCTGAATAAACGGAACTACCTCAGGATTTACAAGTGATGATAAATCGCCTAATTCTTTTCCTAAATAAGCGGCTTTAATGACGCGTCGCATTACTTTAGAATTACGTGTTTTCGGTAAATCTTCTACAACGTGAATATCTTTTGGACATAATGCTTTTCCAATATGAGAGTTTACTAAACTCATTAATTCTTTCTTTAATTCTTCAGTAAATGTTACATTATCTCTTAATACTACAAAACAATGACAAACTTCACCTTTTACATCATCTGGTACACCAATCGCGGCAGCTTCTATGACATCATTATGCTTTACAAGAATTGATTCATATTCAGCAGGTCCAATACGTTTCCCAGCAATGTTTAACGTATCATCCGAGCGTCCTGTAATAATATATTGCTCACCATCGTAAACAACCCAGTCACCATGAACCCATTTATTTTCAAAACGTGACCAATATGTGTTCACATAACGCTCATCGTCTTCCCAGAAACTTTTCGTCATACCAACCCAAGGTTTCTCTAAACATAATTCTCCAACTTCATCACGAATCGGATTGCCTTGATCATCGAGCACAACCGCTGCCATTCCTGGTAAAGAAGCGTTAAAGCTAATCGGTGCAATTGGTTTAATAAGGACGTTCCCGAAAATCCCACCAGAAATTTCAGTCCCGCCTGAATAGTTACAAATTGGTACATTACTTTTTCCAACTGTTTCAAATAGCCACATCCAAGGATCTGGATTCCAAGGCTCACCTGTTGAAGCAAATACTTCTAAACTCTTGAGTGAATGTTTATTTACATACTTATCACCTTTTGCCATTAACGCACGAATTAATGTTGGTGATATACCGAGATGTGTAATTTCATATTTATCAACTGTCTCCCATAAACGATCTGCTTCTGGAAAGTCCGGAACACCTTCATACATAACCATCGTTGCTCCATTAATGAGAGAGCCAAATAATAAAAATGGTCCCATCATCCATCCCATATCAGTTACCCATAATACGCGGTCACCTTGTTTGATATTCATTCCAAATCCCGCATCAAAAGCTGCTTTTAAAGGAAATCCAGCATGAGTGTGTACTGTCCCTTTCGGTTTTCCAGTAGTACCTGATGTATAAATGAGCATTAATGGATCATCACTATGCATTTCTTCAGCATGTACAAATGGCTTTTCTTTTTCTAACGTACTCCATGAGAAATCATAATTATGCGGTGTAAAATCATTTCCTGCATGACGCACGATAACAACTTTTTCAACAGTTGGACAATGCTCACAAGCTTTATCTACTTCATCTTTTAATGAAACAATTTTACCTCGGCGTGAAAAACCATCTGCAGTAATAATCATTTTAGACCCTGCCGCTTGTACACGTGTCATGACTGCATCAGATGCAAATCCTGAGAATATTGGTGAAATAATTGCTCCGATCTTCATAACCGCTAGCATCGCAACAACGGTTTCTGGAATCATCGGCATATAAATTGTGACACGATCACCTTTTTCAATACCCGCATGTTTCAAACCGTTTGCAACGCGACTTACCCAGCTATCAAGCTCCTCATATGTAAATGATTTTGAAGTTCCATTTTCCCCTTCATACTGAAGTGCTGGCTGTGTCCTCGTTTCATCATCTGCAAGCCAGCGTGATAAAACCGATTCTACAACATTACATGTTCCGCCATTATACCACTGTGCAAATGGCGTACCATTTTCTAAATCTAGCACTTCTGTATAAGGTTTCATCCATTGATAGCCAACTGCTTTCTCAGCTTCTCCCCAAAACCAAGCTGTTTCTTCGATTGACTTATTATAAAACGTTTCATAATCTTCATAGCCCAATGATTTCATCCAACCATATAAACGCGTTTTTTCTTTATACTCTTCTGTTGGAAACCAAACTGCTTGTTTCAATGTTTTCCCCTCCTTGACTTTTTGAGCAAGAAAGCCCTAAATAGGGCTTTTAAACTGGATAAACCGGATGTTTACGATCCGTAAATACTTGATATTTACTCATATACATTTCGAATCGTCCTTTTAACTCTTCTCTTAAATTGTTTGGATGAACAATACCATCAATGACCATCTCTGATGCTAAATGGTAAATATCAATATCCTTCTTATACTCTTCGCGTTTTTCAGCAATGAAGCTATCACGCTCTTCTTCAGGTAAAGCTGCAATCTTATTTGCATATACAGCATTGACCGCGGCTTCTGGACCCATTACCGCAATAGAAGCTGTTGGTAATGCTAGGCAGCAATCTGGTTCAAAAGCTGGACCTGCCATCGCATATAAACCAGCACCATATGCTTTACGAACAACGATAGAAATTTTCGGTACAGTTGCTTCACTCATTGCGGAAATCATTTTTGCACCGTGACGAATAATACCAGCACGTTCTACTTTTGTACCAATCATAAATCCAGGTACATCTGCAAGGAATAGTAACGGAATATGATATGCATCGCATAAATTAATAAATTTCGCTGCTTTATCAGCTGAATCGTGGAATAATACGCCGCCTTTCATACGCGGTTGATTTGCAATAATACCAACTGGCTTACCATCAATACGTGCTAAACCTGTAATGAGTTCTTGAGCAAATAATTTTTTCACTTCATAGAAAGAACCTTCATCAATAACTCTATTAATAAGATCTTTCATATTGAAAGGAGCATTTTGATTTTCTGGAATGATTTCTTCTAACGTTTTATCGAATTGTTTCGGTTCTTGAGGTGTAACTAATGGAGTCTTTTCTAAGTAGTTGTTTGGAAAATATGAAATGTATTGTCTTGCTTGTGTAATTGCATCTTCTTCTGTCTTACATAAAACATCTCCGCATCCTGATACAGAGCAATGCATACGAGCTCCGCCCATCTCTTCTAACGTTACCTTCTCACCGATAACCATCTCAGCCATACGAGGAGATCCTAAATACATAGATGCATTTCCCTCAACCATCATTACAACGTCACAAAAGGCTGGAATATAAGCACCACCAGCTGCAGAAGGTCCAAATAACAAGCATACTTGAGGAACTTTACCTGATAATTTCACTTGATTATAGAAGATTCTTCCTGCACCGCGGCGCCCTGGGAACATTTCAACTTGATCAGTAATACGTGCTCCAGCAGAGTCAACTAAATAAAATAACGGAACACGTAATTTTTCTGCCGTTTCTTGAATACGTAAAATCTTTTCGACTGTACGTGCACCCCATGATCCAGCCTTTACTGTTGAATCATTCGCCATTACGCATGCTGTACGACCATGTATTTTACCCGTTGCTGTTATAACACCATCAGCGGGTAACCCTGTTTGTTCACAATTTGCAAATAATGCATCTTCTACATATTCACCATTATCAAATAAAAGAGCTAAGCGATCTCGAACGAATAGTTTACCTTTCGCTTTGTTTTGTTCATGATATTTTGGTGCGCCGCCTTGTTTAATCGTTTCAACTCGTTCTTCAAATGTATTCGATTGTTGTTTTTGATCTAACATATTTACTCCCCCTTATACATTGGTGTGCGTTTTTCCTTGAATGCCTGTAATCCTTCTAATCTATCTTTCGTATGGATTACACCTTCATACGCTTGTTTTTCCATTTGTAATCCGGTATGTAAATCAACTTGAATACCGTTTGAAATTGCTTCTTTCGCTAATCGAACAGCAATAGGGCCATTACTAGCAATTTTCTCTGCTATTTCAATTGCTTTTTCTTCAAGTAAATGAGCTGGTACAACAAATTCTACTAGACCATATTCTTTCGCTTCTTTTGCTGAAATACGTCTTCCTGTATAAATTAATTCTTTCGCTCTACCAACACCAATTAATCTTGGCAATCGCTGCGTACCACCCGCTCCTGGTATAATTGCAAGTGTAGTTTCAGTAAGACCAAGACTTGCAGATTCAGCCGCAATTCTAAAATCACAAGCTAAACTTAATTCCGTACCACCACCAAGTGCGATGCCATTTATAGCAGCAATAACTGGCTGTGGTAATTGTTCAACCATTTCCATAGTAGTACGAATCATACTAACAGCATGGCGAACTTGTTCTTCATTCATACCAGCGCGTTCTTTTAAATCAGCACCAGCACAAAACGCTTTTTCACCAGCACCTGTTAGAATAACTACACGAGTATTTGCCTCTTCATTTATTTGAGTTAATATGTTTTGTAACTCTTCTAATAACGCTAAAGATAATGAGTTTGCTTGTCTTTCACGATTTAATGAAATCTTTACAACGTGCGGTGTTACATAATCAACTGAAATATTTTGTAATTGTAGCATCTTCTCACCTACTTATCGTTTTATGTTGAAGCGCTCTATACACATGACTCGGTAATTGGATATTTAATTTACTTTGAATAAATTGACTCGCTCTCAATAACTTCTCTTCATCAATATTCGTTTGGACCCCTAACTTATGGAGCATATGAACTAAGTCATCAGTTGCAACATTGCCTGATGCTCCGGGTGCATATGGACAGCCGCCAAGACCACCACAAGAACTATCAAATGTTGTAATACCGTATTCTAAAGACTTTACTACATTCGCAAGAGCCATTCCGTACGTATTATGGAAGTGCATTGCAAACTGCGAAGCATCATATTTCTTTAATAAATGCTCTAATACTCGCTCTACTTGTAACGGATTCGCTACTCCGATTGTGTCACCAAGAGACACTTCATAAATGCCGTATGAAAATAGTTGATCACATAATTCGTCAACTGCTATGACGCTTATATCCCCTTCATAAGGACATCCAAATACAGTAGAAACATAGCCTCTTACCTTTTTACCTTCAAATAACGCCTGTTTTGTTATATCTTCAATTACAACTAATGCTTCTTTAATGGATTTATTAATATTACTTTTATTATGAGATTCACTTGCTGATAAAAAAACATTCACCTCATCTACATTTTGCAAAAAAGCTCGCTCCAAACCATTTTGATTTGGAACAAGCGCTGCATATGTAACATTTGGATCCCTTTTCAGCTCAGAAAACACATCATTTGCATCTGCTAATGCAGGGACCCATTTAGGGTGAACGAATGAGGAAACTTCAACGTACGATAATCCAGCCTCTGTAAGTAGTTGAATCCATTTTACTTTATCTTTTGTGCCAACAATCTTTTTTTCATTTTGTAAGCCATCACGTGGCCCGACTTCTTTAATGACAGCAAAATTAGGTAGTTTCAATTCGCTTCCCCCTATATCTCCCTATTCAATTTCTAGTAATACATCTCCTTCATTTACAAAATCGCCTTCTTGCACATTAATTTTCATAACTGTGCCAGCTTCCTCTGAAACGATTGGAATTTCCATTTTCATAGATTCCAAAATGACGACATCCTGTTCTTCCTCTACTGTATCCCCTACTCCTACAACAATCTTCCAAACGTTTCCTGCCATCGATGCATATACTTTCGTCATCATTTTTTCCCCCTTAGTATTGTTAAATCTTATTTTTTAACAAGTTGTTTCGTTACAAAACTTGTTGTATAAATGCCCTCTTTAAACACTTCGTCCTCTAATACTTGAAGTAGCATTGGCGTGTTCGTTTTAATACCTTCTACTTTTAATTCTTCTAATGCATCGTGTAATTTGGAAATTGCTTCTTCACGCGTTTCACCATGAGCAATGACTTTCGCAATCATTGGATCATAGAAAGGTGTAATCGTTACTTGATTCTCCAAAAAGTGATCAATACGTACATTTGTTGGAAGCGTTAAATCTGTAATTTTCCCAGGTGATGGGAAGAAAGTTTTCGGATCTTCTGCATAAATACGTGCCTCGATGGCATGACCACTACGTTTTACATCATCTTGTGTAAACGATAATTTTTCACCATATGCAATTAGAAGTTGTTGTTCTACAAGATCTAAACCAGTAATTTCTTCTGTAACTGGATGCTCTACTTGTAATCTCGTATTCATCTCTAAGAAATAGAAGTTTTTCTGATCATCTACAAGAAACTCCACTGTACCTGCATTTGTATAACCAAGTGCTTTAGCAGCTTGTACAGCAACTTCACCCATCGCTTTTCGTGTACCTTCATCTAAAAATGGTGAAGGTGCTTCTTCAATTACTTTCTGATTTCGGCGCTGTACTGAACATTCACGCTCCCATAAATACACTGTGTTACCATGTGTATCTGCTAAAAGCTGAATTTCAATATGATGTGCATCTGCAATATAGCGCTCTAAATACATTTCTCCGTTACCGAAGAAGTTTTGTGCTCTTGTTTTGTTGCTTTCAAATGCTTTGGTGAGCGTTTGCTCAGTTTCCATCAACTGCATTCCAATGCCTCCGCCGCCTGCGGATGCCTTCAACATTAATGGGTAACCAATTTGTTTAGCAATTTCAATTGCTTCTTCAGCAGTTTCAATATTTGTAGTAATACCTGGAACTACTGGGACATCTGCAGCTTGCATCGCAATACGTGATTCGATTTTACTTCCCATCTTCGTAATGATTTCTTCTGATGGACCGATAAATACGATTCCTTCTTCTTTACAACGAACCGGAAAAGATGGATTCTCAGATAATAATCCATACCCCGGATGGATTGCTTCAGCATTTGTCTTCTTAGCTATTTCAATAATTTTTTCAAGGTTTAAATAGCTTTCTTGGACACGCGGCCCACCTACTAAGTAAGCTTCATTTGCCATTTTTACATGCAAGGCATTTTCATCTGCCTCAGAATAAATAGCAACAGTGCGAATGCCAAGTTTTTGACAAGTTTTCATAATACGAACTGCGATTTCCCCGCGATTAGCAATTAATATTTTTTGAAACATAGTGATTCCTCCTTTTTATCTACATCCTAAATGTCTAGCAATTACAAGACGTTGAATTTCAGAAGTTCCTTCACCAATTTCTAATAGTTTTGCATCACGAATATGTCGTTCTACTTCATATTCACGCATATAGCCGTATCCACCGTGAATTTGTACCGCTTGATTGGCAATACGACTAGCAGCCTCAGATGCGAAAAGTTTTGCCATAGCCGCTTCTTTACCGAAAGGTTTATCGTTATCTTTTAACCAAGCTGCTTTATGTACTAAATTACGCGCTAGCTCTACTTCAGTCGCCATATCAGCTAATTTAAATTGAATCGCTTGGAAATTAGAAATTGACTTTCCAAATTGTTGACGTTCTTTCGCATACTGCAGTGCACGTTCAAATGCAGATTGCGCAATACCAACAGCTAATGCTGCGATTGAAATACGTCCTCCATCAAGTGTATATAAGAATTGTTTAAACCCTTTATTTACATCACCAAGTATATTTTCTTTCGGTACACGTACACCATCAAGTACGATTTCACATGTATTAGAAGCACGTACGCCCATCTTATCGTAAGGGCTTGAAATCGTTAACCCTTCACTAGTAGTCGGTACGATAAATGCAGAAATACGTTTTCTACCATTCTCTTCAACACCGTTGACAGCGGTTACAATAATTGTGTTTGCATACTCTGCATTTGTAATCCAACACTTCTCACCACTAATAACATACTCGTCTCCATCTAATATAGCTTTCGTTTGTGTACCGCCTGCATCAGATCCAGCATTCGGCTCAGTTAGTCCGAAAGCACCTAACGTTTTGCCTGATGCCATTGGAACTAAATATTTCTGTTTTTGTTCTTCTGTACCGAAATAATAAATTGGAGAAGCACCTAATGAAATTGTTGCAGCGTAACTTAATCCTGTTCCACCACAAGCACGACCAATTTCTTCAACTGCTAACGCGTACGATACAGTATCGCCACCTGAACCTCCATACTCTTCTGGGAATGGGATACCTAATAATCCTAGTTCGCCCATTTTTTGAAATGTTTCATATGGAAATTCTGCAGTTTTGTCATAATATACAGCTTTCGGTGCGATTTCCTTTTCAGCAAAGTCACGTACCATTTCTTTAATCATTTGTTTTTCGCGAGTTAGAGTAAATTCCATTCCGCTACACACCCCTTATCGAATATTGAGTTTCGACAGCGTGCGAGTTTCTACTACAAACATTACGAATGAAAAGACAAGAATATTAGTTAGATAATTGTTATAATTCTGTCATAATTTAATTTTAAAACAGATTCTGTACTAATGCACAAAAAAATTCCTACATTGTTCTACAACAACATAGGAGTTTTATTGTCGAATTATGTAATTTTTTGTTTAATAATCTCTACCTTTACCTGAATCTGAAATCTCTAATAAAGCTTCAGGATATGGTTCGAAATATGTTTGTCTTAATAAATACTTTTCATCAAATCGAAGAGCCCATGATTTTAAAATTGCAAGTAAGCTACTAAGCGGAATTTTCTTTTCTTTATATTTTTGTATCAAATCTAAAAAATGATCTTTTTCTTGTTTTTTCAGCTTTGTTTTAAAGTATCCAAAAATATGCTCACATACATTTACATTCGATGTATAGCGGGGTGTGCGCATAAATAATTCATATAAAGTCTTCTCATAATTTTCAAATACAACTTCAATCTTTTCATTTTTGTGATTTGCAATAATACGCCCTAATTCCTTTTGTTTTACCTGATTATATGCCATAAATAAATATTTATTATCCGACTGAAACGATACGAGGTCTTTCATATTTTTATTCCGTTTCATCATCTTGTAATATGCGATTGTAAATAACCTTGTAAGGAAATGTTCTCTAATAATAAAATTCGACAATCTACCTTCTTCTTCAATTGGAAGATGTGAAAAATTTTTTATTACTGCTCCGCCAAATAAACCAGGTCCCTTTCCTTTTGCTGGTGCTTTTTCAAAACCAGAATAAATTTTCACATCACGCGTACCACAACTTGGTGAACGATTTTTTAAAATAAAACCATCCACATCTGATATGGTTTGTAAAAATTTATTTGAAAATTGCTCCATTTTTCCAGTGAGGTCTTCTCTTGTAGACGGTTGCATAAGTTTATTCACCCCTTTTTCTTCTACAATGCGTATCGTTTCACGAGGAGTCCCCAATCCAATCTCGACTTCTGGACAAACAGGTATAAATGTAACAAATGGCTGCAAATTTCGTATTGTTACATCCGGAATCATCTCTCCATTATAACGACAAGCATCAAACTCTAAACATTTACTTACAACGATTGTAGGTTTTGCAAATTGTCGCATTTCATTACCTCCTTAATGCTAGTCCGTATAATATAAATTGTACTAAGATTAACATTTTAAGCAAAGTTTGATTCATTTAATTTTATGATACATATATAGCCAATAATATATTAGCAATCATTCAACTCTATTTTCTATAAATGTGTCCTTTATAATGACGGTTTAGAAACTGTGAAACGAATAATACACACATGCTCTGGAGAAATTAATATATAAGAAAGGAGGGAGCGTTATGAAGAAAAATTTATCATCTATTTTAAGTGTTTTAGCACTATCTATTATGTTTTTAGGTACATCTGCACAAGCTGAATACGATGGAACTAATATGAATAGAGTTAATAACACTGATATTTCAACTCGAGTTAATGACAATAACTTAGATAGAGTTAATAATGATGTAAGAACTCGAAATGTAAATACAACAAATGATTTAAATGATAATCGTGATAGAAATAATAATTGGGCTTGGCTCGGTTTATTAGGACTAGCAGGATTATTAGGCCTTAGAAGAAGAGACAAAGAAACACGTTAATTTAGAACATTTTTAGTAAACCAGTACTTATTTATCAAAAATATATAATGGATATAAATCGCCTTTTTAAAGGCGATTTATTATTTTTTTAATGGAAAATATGTACTTCACACTGCCACACATTTTTGCCTGCGATTAAATTCGTGGCGTTAATCCGTACAATATGAATTGAATCGTATTTTCAATTTCCGCTTCATCATTCCATTTTTCTTCTGGCAATAATAAAAATCGTGTTAATAATAAACCTAATACAGCTGATAAAGTAAGTCGTAAAACAGTAACTGGGGGCATTTCAATAATTTCCCCTTTTTCTTGAAACTTTTCAATCAACTTTTTAAAATGTGAAAGTAATTCTGTTTCAACTAACTGCTGTATTTCATTTTTCAGTTCCGGCTGAAATGGCACTTCTTGAATTAATATTTTTATCATTGGAAAATGCTTTTTTGCAAATTCAAACCTATTATGAATAACAACTCTTAGAAGCCCTTCATATGATTCATACTCCGATTCAAATATTTCCTTTGCGAATGCTTGCACGAAAAATGGTGCAGCAAACTTCGTTAATGTCGGCATGACAACTGCTAGCAATAAATCTTTTTTCGTTTTATAGTAGCGGAAGATTGTTCCTTCCGCTACACCAGCCCGTTTTGCAATTTCACTTGTTGAAGTTGAAGCATAGCCTTTTTCTCCAAACATATCAACAGCCGCCTCTAATATACGCATTTGACGTTCATTTCGTTTGTCTGTATTTGTTGCGGCAATTAATTCTTCCAGCCAATCCTTCGTCATCTATAATGCCCCTTTGTATCATCATTATATTTTTCGATGTTTCTTTAATGCAAACACATTCCCTACTGCAAATAATACTGAGAAAAATAGTAAAACAGTTAAATCTAATGCAATCTCTGTAAATCCTTGATTTCGAATCATCACTTGTCTCATTGCGTCAGCGCCGTATGTGAGCGGAAATAATTTCCCTAACATTTGGAGCCACTTATTCATCGATTCAATTGGAAACAAACCAGAAAAGAATATTTGCGGCACAATGACAAGCGGTATAAACTGAATCATTTGAAATTCATTATTTGCGTATGCTGATAAAAACGTCCCTAAAGTTAGTGCCGTTAAAGAAAGCATACATGTAATAAGTAGGGTTAGCCATATAGAGCCAGCTACATACAAATCTAAAATATAAACTGAAAAACTTACGATTATAATGGATTGTATAAATGCAAAGATTCCAAAACCAATAATATATCCTACAACTATTTCCCATCTTTTAATTGGAGTCGATAATAACCTTTCTAACGTACCGCTTAAACGTTCTCTTACGAAAGACACCCCTGATAAAATAAATACAAAGAAAAATGTAAAGAAACCGATTAATACAGGGCCAAGCCCATCAAACATTGTAAAGTCTTTAGAGCCATGTAAATAATTCACTTCAGGTTTCATTATCGATACATCGTTCTTCTCTGTACTTTTTTGTAATATTTGAAGTACAGCACGATTTTTTGACGAATCACTACCTTCTAATACAATATTCATTTTTCCATTTTCTAAACGAATTACTGCATCTACCTTTTGATTTTCTAGCTCAGACATTGCCTTTTCTTTACTATATTCATAAATTGACGCTTCCTGATTTTTCATCACTTTTACTACCTGAACCGGCATATCAACAACTGCGATATGCGGTACATAGTCTTTTTGTGTAAACACTAGCGATAATAACCAAAGTAATAACATAGGTGCTCCAAACATCATGGCTAACGAACGCTTATCTCGAAAAAATTGGCGAATAATACGAATAATTACACCAGTAACTCTCATGATAGGGCCACCTCTTCCAACAAAAAGACATCTTCAATCCGTCCTGATGATACCAGCTTTTTCAATTCTTCAGGCTCTCCAGTCGCAACTAGCTTTCCTTCTCTAATCAACCCTAGACGCTCACAAAACTCAGCTTCATCCATAATGTGTGTTGTTACAATAATGGTAGTTCCTTTCTTTTTCAAATCATAAAATTTTTCCCAAATCGTTTTTCTAAGAAGTGGATCTATCCCCACTGTTGGCTCATCTAAAATTAATATTTCAGGCTCATGAATGAGTGCTATCGCTAATGATAAACGCTTCTTCATACCTCCCGAAAAATGCTGTACTTGCTTTTTCATATGTTGTGATAATTGAACAAGATCAAAAACCTCTTCAATTCTTTCTTTTTTATGCTTTCCCTTTAATCCATACATTGTTGCCATAAAATCTGCATTTTCATATGCTGATAATTCTTCGTATAATGCATCAGCCTGAGCCATATAACCAATTCTTTTCATCTCATTTAAATTAGGCATGTTCGTGTTGTAAACAAGCACCTCACCTTTAGTCGGCTCATTAATACCAGCAATCAATTTAATAAGTGTCGTTTTCCCTGAACCAGAAGGCCCAACTAAACCAAATATCTCTGCTTTTTCAACTTGTAATGAAAGATTGTGTAAAACTTCTTTTTTTCCAAAACTTTTTGATACAGTCCGTAAAATAATGGCAGGTTGCTGCACGTATTCTTCCCCCTTTTTCAAAATGAGTGAGTACTCACTTTTATTTTACTCTTGCGTAATTATATGTCAAACTTCATTGATTAGTATGGTTTTCCGTCAACAATATTAAACAATGAAACAGAGTCGACATTAGAATATCCTTTCTTAAAGTCGACTCTGTTTCATTTAAATTATATAATTTGCTTTACGTTTTTAAATTCATATATTTCCTAATTCTAGCAACATCTAAAGAATATTCGATAACTAATTGCTGTAACGGTAAAATAACTGTGTCAGGATATAAATGTGCATATTGTAATGTTTCCGCATATTTTTCTAACCTTTTTTCTAAATACTTTATAATTTGATCAGGATGACTTACTAATAAACATTTGCAATAATAATGTATTTGTTCCTCAATCGCCGTATATTCTTCAATTTCATATTCTTTATGCATGTGTACACCCCTTTAAGTTTTTTCACATGAGTTACTTATCACATTTTTCACTCGACTAATTTTTAAGTTTTTTGATTATTTACACTATAACAAACTCTTCGGGTCAAATTTTGTTACTTTATGTAACGTAGAAAATTTTTAACAAAATTGTAATGTTAACTTGTATAAAATGCATATGTCCTATTTTTTCTGTATAGAAAAGTCGTACAGTTCAATTTAACTGTACGACTACAAGTTCTGGCCTATTAAAAATTCTTTGCGGAATGATACTATTACCTAATCCTATACTCACTACCATAGACGTATTTTGTTTTTTTATATAAACCGACTGTATATTTAGGTAAAACACCTTGATTTGGAGCCACTAATTTGCTGATAAATAGTAACTAAATTGTCCACCCTGAGCGTGTCCTGATAAAACTATATCTATTTGCTCATCAGCATAATTCTGAATAAATTTAGGTCTATAGAATAAATTATCTATTTCTCCTATTTGTAGATATACTCCTATGTAATCCGTAATTTTCCTTATCGGATAAATTAAAAAAATTATTTCCCTACACATTGAGATTACAAGTTGTATAAGGAAGCTCTTCTTTTTTCCATGCAAGAAATCCTCCCTTTAGATTAACCACTTCCTTTATACCAGCTCTTTGTAAAATACTAGCTGCTATAGCGGAACGCAATCCGGTTCGACATTGTAAAACGATTGAGCAATCCTTTGGTATACAATCTAGCTGCTTAAATAGATTTCCTAAAGGGATATGTATTGCATCATAAAGATGTCCTTCCTTCCACTCTTTTTTACTACGCACGTCGATTACCTTAACGCTTCCATCTTTTATATGTGGATATAATTCAATTGATGTTTTTTCTTTGTAACTTTCAAACCTATCAAGTCTTTGTATAACTTGTAAGGGTGCAAAAGCAATAATATTATCTAGCCCAATAGATTCAAAGTCTCTAATAACCTCCTCAACTCTAACTTTTTCCTCATCTAGAATGATTATAGTTTCTGTTTTATAATCTAGTAACCATCCACACCAGGTTGTAAAGGAATTGTTATACGGTATGTTAATTGATTTCTCGATGTGACCAGAAGCAAAACTCTCTACATCCCTTATATCAACTATTTGCTGAACACTCCTCATAACTTCTTGAAGTTCTTTTACTGTTTTAATAGCAAAAACTTCTCTCTTCTTACGAATTGGTGGACCGTACTTATTTAAATCCTTCATTAATGAAAAATATTTTGGAGGCTCTGGCTGTCCCGTCAATAAAGTCGATACAAAATCACTTTCTTCATTACACTGAAATGCCCAATTGAACATCTTTTCATAACCTAATGTAGAAGTTGGAATTGCTCCTAATGCTTTTCCACATGCGCTTCCTGCACGATGTGATGGCCATATCTGCAAATAATCAGGGAGTATTTTTATTTTTTGTATAGAATTAAATAATTGTTTCGCTCCTATTTTTGCAGTATCTTTCATACCTACAGCGGTTTCTAATAAGTCCGGCCTTCCTATATCTCCTACAAAAATAAAATCACCTGTGAATATTCCTATTGGCTTATCATTCGTATAATTATTTTGACTTGTATCAGTTACTAAAAAAGAAATACTTTCAGGCGTATGCCCTGGCGTGTGCATTACATTAAATTTTATATGACCTACTTTAAACTCTGAGCCCTCTCTAACTAATTTGTATCGACCTTCGTTAAGATATTGATATTTCCAATCACAATCCCCTTCATCAGATACATATAAATTGGCATGATAAAGAGTAGAAAGTTCTCTAGACCCAGAAAGAAAATCTGCATGAATGTGAGTTTCAGCCGCAGCTATTACTTCCATCCCCTCTTTCTTAGCAAACTCTATATATTGTTCTATATAGCGACCCGGGTCTATTACAATTGCTACACCTTCCTTCTGACAACCTACTAAATAGGAAGCATGTGCTAATTTTTCATCATAAAAATATTTTAAAAGCATAGCTATTCCCTCCAATTAGTTATTTCAAATTGCTTTTCAATTTTAATTTTTATAACCACTCTCTCTTTTCTCTTATAGGATCCCTTTCAACATAAAATTCCAATACATATAGGGCAACATATATCTTTTTAGTAAAAACATACTATACCGTTCTTTCGCTTGATTAAATGGAAACGTTTCTTGAGGCTCATGTTTATAGTTAAATTCAGCGAGTATCAGACTTTTATAACCAGTAATAATCGGACAAGATGTATACCCATCATATTTAGCCTGCAAGTCTCTTCCGTTAAGTACGTCCATAATATTTTGTTTTAAGATAGGTATTTGTTTTCGAATTGCCGCTCCAGTTTTAGAGGTGGGTAAATTGGTACAATCTCCAAGTCCGAAAATATTCTTATACTGCACATGTTGTAAAGTATAAGGGTTTATATCTACCCACCCCTGAGAATCACTTATTTCACTCTCTTTCATAAAATTAGGTGGCCCCATTGGTGGAACAACATGGATCATACTGTATGGTACAGTTTCTCTTTTCAGTGTTTGTGTATCTTCAAAAATTGCTTCTCTCTTTTCGGCAATAATTTCTACTAAGTTTTTATTATAATTTGTTATAATTTGCTTTCTTTCTAGTACTTGTTCTAATGTATTAGCATATCGTGGAACCTGAAATATGTTTGCGTTCGCGGTATAAAACATTACTTTACTTTTGTTTCTTACACCGTTATTAGAAAAATACTCTTCTGCTAAATACATAATCTTTTGTGGGGCACCACCGCATTTAATAGGAGTATTGGGGTGGGTAAAAACCGCATTTCCTCCTTTAAATTTTTTAATTTCTTTCCAAGTAGAATCAACATATTTATAAGAGTAATTGCTACAAACCCCATTAGTCCCAATAGACTCTTTTAAACCTTTAATACCGTCCCAATTTATTTGTATACCGGTTGCTACAATAAGAATTTCATACTCAAGCAGCAGTCCATCATCTAAAAGTAGCTTATTTTCATCCGGAAACAACTTAATAACACTTTTAGGGATCCATGTTGCCCCTTTTGGAATAAGCAATTCTTGATCACGCATCGTAATTTCCTTTGAAACAATTCCTCCCCCCACTAAACTCCATAGTGGTTGAAAGAAATGTTTTTTTGACGGATCAATAATTGCAATACTTTCTTTCAATAGGGGTACATTTCGTAACAAATGTGCAGTAGAAGATATTCCAGCAGTCCCAGCACCAATTACAATAATTTTATAACTATCTCTGGTCTTCATTATCCTCTTCCTATCTAAAATTGATTTTTAAAATAACTATTTAGTAGCCTTATTTTCATCGTAATAACATTATTATAATTTAAAAACACCATGTATTTATTTGATTAAAATGAAAATTTTGTTAATTTAACTGTCAATATTACTTTATGCGTAAATCTCCTATGTTACTTCCATCTTTTATATTTCTCAATGCTAGTCTTCTTCCTATCTTACTTTAATTACAAATTCTCTCTAAGCTCAAATCTATCTTTCTCTTCTTTTTCCAAGCTTTTAATCGTTCCAGAATTAACAGAAAACTTCGCCGTAATGTCAGCTATTGAATGATAACCATCTTATAAAATAAGTTCCATTCATCCAAAAAACACCCCTGATTTCCATTATTCATAGGAAATTAGGGGTGTTTATCGGTATATAAACCTTTAAAATTATTAATAAGTCTTCTATTAAAATATAAATGGTTAAACAGATGAAAAAACTTCGACTGTTATATTATCCCTTATTTCTTATATACATGTGCTATTTTATCAATGCAATTTGTCCAAATTCCACCTGTATAATCTTCAGGAAGACGTTTTATATCTTCAGATGAGTCAAATCCACTTGAAAACCCAGACCCATTTCCTCCTACAATGATAACTCGAGTATCTGCTTTATCCATTCGATTAAGAAAACGATTTGGCTATCCCCAAAAGCCAAGGAGCTACTTTGTCTGGTATATGTAATTCTCCATGCTTCAGGCTTGAAGGTATGTAGCCAGTCCATCCTAATGCCATATAAGTAATAAGATTTTTTTTCATGGTCGCTTTTGACAATGTTCGTAAACTAGGGATGCGCTCTTTTATCGCAGCAATTGGTTTATCGCCACCATATACAGTTAGTTGATTAAGGCGCTTCGCTGGTAATTTCTTGAGGTGAGTAGCCAATTGGATTCCTTCATTTTCATCATCACTTTTAATATGAATAAGAAAAGAACGGTCTGGAAAATGGGTAAGTACTTCATCAAGTGTTGGCATAAGATTAATCCCTTTTCCACGAAACGGGAATGTTTTACCCCCATCAGCTGTATAACCGTAACCAATATCAAGTGCTTGTAATTCTTTTGTTGTAAAATCTCTTCTACAAATGAGCAAACTAAATAAAAAATAGCCTCGTATTTTATTACTAGAGAAATCGACCCTGTATTTTTTTACAGGATCTTTGTTTATTTTATTTACTTTTACTAGCTTTTTTGAAAATTGTAATCTAATACTAGATTTCTGAATGTATACTACACTAAACATTAGTTAACACTATACACATAGCGTTAACTATCTTAATTGAATGTTAGTAATAGTAAGTATAAAGATTATTAATTTACTATATATTATATTTATGTAAAAAATAGATATATGTTGAGCTTTTTCAAAATCTTTCCCCTAATAAAAATTTGAAGTAACATTTCATGATTCTCCTTACTGTTAATATGCCTTGAAAAAGAACCCAATAGGGTTCTTTTTCTTCTGATTAGATCCTCAGTATTTGCTTTTGGAATCATTGATACTAAATTTCATGTAGAATTCAAGTGAAAAAGGAGCAAATTAATTTGCTCCTTTTATCGTTATAAGATTTTTAACTTCTATCCTTGAATACACTATCTAGGATTCTATCTTAGAATCTGAACTTATATCTTAAATCCACCAATTAATTCTTGAAGTTCTTCGGCCATCTGTGCTAATTGTACTGCTGAAGAATTTATCTCTTCCATAGAAGCATGTTGCTCCTCAGATGAGCCGGCTATCGTTTGCATACTTGAAGAATTCTCTTTCATAGCCATAGATATTTGATTAATTGATGTATCGACTTTCATTGCATCACTTGTCATTTTATTTGATAATTCCACCATACCATGTACTTTTGACACGATATCATTTGCAGATTTTGAAATTTCATAAAAACTTTGTTTTGTATCATTCGCAATCTGAATTCCCGACTGCACTTCAACTCCTACTTCATTCATAGCTTTTACAGTCTCATGTACATCTGCTTGTATTTCATTAATTAAGCTTCCAATTTCCATTGAAGATTCGGATGATTGCTCCGCTAACTTCCTAACTTCGTCAGCAACAATTGCAAATCCACGCCCCTGTTCTCCTGCTCTAGCCGCTTCAATTGCTGCATTTAATGCTAATAAATTTGTTTGTTCTGCAATAGTTTGAATTGCTTCTAATATACTTCCGATTTGCTGCGATTTCTTATCTAATAATTTAATTACATTATCGGATTGAGAAACAGAATGATGTATCGACTGCATTTGCGTTACAGTTTGTTCTACTAATTGTTCACCTTCATTGGCTTTTTGTTTTGTGTATATGGATGAAGCCGATACTTCAGAAGCATTCTCAGCTACGTATTGAATATTTCGTGTTACCTCACCAATTAATTTCGCTCCCGACGCAACTTCATTATTTTGAACTTCTGCACTATTTGATATTTCTTCCATTTCTTTTGTAATTTGTTCTGTCGCAACACTTGCTTGCTCTACGCTAGCGGTTAGTTCCTCAGATGAAGCTGCCACATGTCCTGCAGATGTATTAATTCGAGAAATTATATTACGTAACGACTCTGCCATTGTGTTGAAACTACCACCTAATTGACCCAGTTCATCCTTTGAACGAATATCTATTTTCTCAGTTAAATCTCCCTGACTAATTCTTTGAGCTGAAATAACTAATTGTCTTAATGGATTAATAATAGATTTAAGAATGAAGAAAATTACAATTCCACCTAACAACAATGAAGCCCCTATTATAGTGAGCGTTTTATAAAAAATAGGATTGGTAGCCTCTTCAATTTCTTTCGTAGGCATTACGCCAGCTATTTTCCAACCTGTTTTTTTGTTTGTCTTAAAGCTTATGTTTCGATCCTCGCCATTAAGAGTATAAGTAATTACTCCATCTTCTTTCTTGTATAGTTCATCTGCTAATGATTTCTCTAATTTCTCCCCTGGCTTAAGTGTAGGATGAACAACTATAGTCTTGTCTTGACTTACTATAGATACAAAGCCTTGTTTTCCTATTTTTATCATTTTAGATGTTTTTACGATATCATTAATATTCAAGTCAACACCAATGACACCACTTTTATCAGCATTTTGCTTTGCAATTGCTATTACCATATTTCCTGTAGCTTTTGATTTATAGGGAGACGAAACAATAATCTCTCCATTAGCTTTTACTGCATCTTTATACCAACTGCTTTCTAACGGGTTAAATCCTTCAGGTATTTTTCCAACGGGCGCATGAATAAATTGATTATTACTGGATGTAGTATAAATCGTTTCTATTTCTGGATGTAACTGTATATATTGATCAAATTTACCTTGCACATTTTGCAATTGGTCAGCGTTATAATCACCTTGTGTAAGTATCTTTGCAAAATGAGTTACATCTACATGTTTATTTTCTAATTCATCATCAACTATCTTATTTAAAATACTCACATTATCTTTCGCAGTTTGTAGAATTGTTTCATTAAGATCTGTTTTTGCTTTATCATAAGACGATACTCCTACGATAAGACTTGGTATAATTAATATTGCAATAAATGCCATAGACAACTTCGTTTTAAGCTTCATTTGTTCTAATCTTTCTTTTATTTTAAACACTCTCTACTTCTCCCTTTCATTCTTATAACTGATATAGTTTATTTAATTGTTTGCTCCTTTATTTTTTCTACATTCATTTATGGTATTATTCGAAATGAAATTACCGTTACATCTCTTTACCCGTATCTTCTCATATAGTGATTCGTTTTTTTACAAGTGAAGTTGTATCTATCCCCCTTTCAAATATGTATTTTATTATCGTATTCCCCGAAAGAATTCTCCTTCCTCAAGCGTGTGAAGAGCGTAGCCCAACGATAGGTGGGAGATGAATTTCGGTTTAGCATAGCCAAAAACTTTTGATGAACTAGCTATATGAAGTTCTTTGATAACTTAATATAGAAGGTTGCAGGAAGAAAATAGAGTGCGAAAACCAAGCCGTTCGATTCCTGCGTAAAATATCAACCGTACCAAAAGAGCATCCATGCGTTGGACATCTAGGGGTGGAATACCCCGAAGTAACGCTCAGGGAGACGAAAGGTTACTTTCGTCGTGGAACTGAGAAGCTCCCACTTCAAGCTTTGCTAAGTGGCGAGTAGTTCACAGTAAGTAATGTTAGGACTACGAATTCTTCTAAATTAACTGGAGGAAACATAGACTTCATTTAAAAGATAATTTTTAGCTTTAATTGAATCAAAAGTTTAATTTAGAACGATTCACATTGAATGAAACCCTTACCATACTAAATTTTCTTCAACTTAACTAAGTGAATTTATTTTTTGAATAACTACGCTTAACAGCCTTTAAACCACTCTGACCGTTTCACTTCATTCATTTATCTATTTACTACAGTCACTTTTGTTTTATCAGATATTAAACCATAAATTCTAAATAGAAGAATAAAATAAATTGGAGGATTTCATTGTAACACGTATACATAAGTTTTAAATATTAAAATTAAGAAATATTTTTTTATTATTCTCATCTTCATGAATTACTAATAATAGATTGCGGACTTTTTTGCGCTAACGTCTACATCAGATTATTACAAAGATTGGAATGGATAACAGCACCAATCCATATGTATTTTGCGGAATAAACTGTTTTGAAATACCGCACTGCTTTATATCTTTTAATTCACTCTTGGATGAACCTTTATAGATTTTACAAATCTCTTCACTCCATCATGTTTATCTAACCTTCTTACTATCTTTACTTTTTCCTCTCGTGTAAATTTAACCATAAAAAAGTACACTCCAATTGTTGTTCGTGCCTAACATTTGGGGTGTACATCAATTAAGGACGACTTAAATGTCATTTATATGGACAATTAATTAGCACCTTTTTTTATTCCTCCACCATGTTTCAAAATGCACCAATTACTCTTCAGCAAAAAGAAACGAAAATTAAGCGAATATAAAGCGATTTATATCATAAAAGAATATTTTTCACTTCTTTATCAATCTTTACAAAAGAAACCCAAGAATTAACAAAGATATTGTTTCATCTGTTTAATCTCTTACAGAAAAACGGACGAAAATCCGATAGGTATAAGAAGAAAACAGTCATTGATATCTTAGGCATCGTATATAATTTTTCTATGTCCCACAATCAGGTAGCGTAATCAAAAAAATTGAAGCCCGATAGGATTTATTTAGTATGCAAATTTTTAAAGAACTTACACTGGATCTTTAGAAAAAAGAAAAAATCTTACATGAAATTAAACTTGTATAATGTTAGCTTGATAGGCATAGAGCACCACCCACATTTTAATTATTTTATAGACCAAGCAATTCTCAAAAAATGATAGCACAATTTTAATTATGATTTTGATTTTAATAATACGTTCTGAGACACTACTCTTCTTCTAAAATGGCGTAATAATATTCATCCCACCATTCATTTCCATGGGGTATACACTTCTTGAAATAGCCTTCTCTCTTCATTCCAATTTTCTCCATCACTCGATATGATGGGGTATTTTCTGGCTGACATGTAGCTATAATTCTATGTAATTTCATTTCCTTAAACCCATATTTCAATGTAGCTTGTGCTGCTTCAGAAGCATATCCTTTATTGAAATATTTAGGATTGAATACCCACCCAATCTCATAAGTATGTTCACCAAAATATTTATGAAAAACAATATGACCAATCAGGATATTTTCACCTATTAGTATCACAGGAAAGCTCTTAGCATTTTCCCCCATATTTTTATTTACAAAATTTCTTGTATCTTCTTCAGTAAAAACCCCTTCAGGTATGTATTTCATAACATCGCTATCTGATGTATACTCATGAACAGCTTCCCAATCCTTGAATTCAAATTTTCGTATTAGTAATCTTTCTGCTTTTATAAACATTTACTTTTCTCCCCTCAAAAACTCGTTACTTTATTTCAGATTCACATTTAATCCTTAAAAAAAGAACTTGCAGGAATCTCTACAAGTTTTTTTATATCACGTGAATATATGGGACAAACAAACTATCTTACCAATTCATCATAGAAACTACAGGGGTAGTACTTTGACAACTATATTATATAACAAATCTTAACATCCGCAGATTTTATTTTTGAAAATTATGTTAATTGAGAACAAAATTATCCTTTTCCTTAACTATTCTAACTTTTATTCACTTAAATAAGCGTGTAGTTCAAAACAAATCTAATAATGAGAATATGGATACTAAATTTACTCTCAAAAACAGAAACTTAACTGCATACCTTCTGAAAGTAAACATAAGAAAAACGTTCTACTCCATATGAGTAGAACGTCTTCTCACTTTAATTCATATATTTTTTGGGACTTATATATTTTGTGTCGTATTTAAAAAATTAATAAATTCATCTTCATTTACAGGCTTACTGTAGTAATAACCTTGAATTAGATAACATGCATTTTGTTGTAACACTGTTAATTGCTCCTTCGTTTCTATCCCTTCTGCTATTACTTTCATATTTAAAGTATGGGCTAACGAAATAATTGTTTGAATAATTTCATCTCCATCATTTGAAGTTCCAATTCTATTCACAAATTCTCTTGGAATTTTCAAAGTATCAATTGGATACAAAGGTAGATACGCTAATGAAGAATATCCTGTACCAAAATCATCAATTGATAAATGTACACCATATGATTTTAAGGCTTTTAACTTCGATAAAGTTTCTTTCTCATCTACCATGGCAATTCGCTCTGTTAATTCCAAATCAATCAAGTTAGCTGGTACTCCTATTTCTTCTATAGTAGAAATAATCGTTTGAACAAAATCTTTCTGTTCAAACTCTATAGCTGATAAATTTATCCCCATCTTTAGATTTGAAAAGCCCATAGAATGCCATTCTTTCAGTTGTTGACACGCTTTCTGTAACGTCCACTTCCCAATTGAAATAATCTGCGACGTTTCTTCTGCTATAGGTATAAACTCAAAAGGAGAAATCAGCCCAAGCTCTGGATGTTGCCAACGTATTAAAGCCTCTGCACCAATAACCTTTCCTTCCTTACTATCAATTTGTGGTTGATACAATAAAAACAATTCATTATTTTCAATTGCATTTGGTAAATCCTGTTCTAATCGTAATCGACGAGTTACTTTTTGAGATAATGTCTCGTCATACATACAAACAGCATTATTACCTTTTTCCTTTGCACTATACATAGCGATATCAGCGTGTTGTAAAAGTGTATTAGTATTTATTCCTCCAAACGGATACACTGCTATTCCTATACTAAGAGATAAGTAAAAACTATGATAATTTACTACAAATGGTTCATCAGTTATACGAAATAGATTTTTACACAAATCCAATAGCTGCTGTTCCGTGTGGTTATGGACAATGATTGCAAACTCATCTCCACCTATTCTTGCTAGAGGAATAGGCGGTGACAGACATGTCCTAAAACGTTTAGCAACTTCTTTTAAAACCCTGTCACCAATCGAATGACCCAGTGTATCATTAATAGTCTTAAAACGATTTAAATCTATATACAAGAGGCCAAACTTATCCTTTGTTTTTTGTGCACGCTTAATGGATCTATCTAATTCTTGTTGAAAGAATATACGATTTCCAATCTCCGTCACCGTATCATGGAATGCAAGATAATTTATCTCTTCCTGTTGTTGTTTCATCCTCGTTATGTCTTTTACCATTACATAGCTCCCAAAGGGTTGTCCTTCTATCATAATAGGAACTATAGTGACATACCAAAAAAGTATATCCTTCTCATTGTTATTTTTCACACGTAACTGTAACGAAGATGAACTACATCGTTTCCCTTTCTTTATAGCCGATTCCAATTCAGATTTATCTTCATCAAAAAAAATAGAGAAGCACTCTTTTCCTATTAATGCAGCACTGTCTTTCCCTAATAATATACTTCCAGACTGGTTTATATTTAAAATGGTACCATTTGAATCAATCGTTAAAATAGGATCTGGGTGGTACTCATATAAGGACTTAAACCTCTCTTGATTTTTCACCAAATCATTAGATTTTTTTATTAAATCCGCTGTTCTTTGAGATACTTTTTGCTCTAATTGATTATTAAACACTTTTAATGTTTCGGTTAAATCTTTGTTTTGCATTCGTACAATTGTATGACGAATCAGTACAAATACAAAGGCAATACAATTGCCCGTAATCAGTGTAGCTGAAGAAGTTTGCTCTTTTAAAGTAAAACCAATTAAGATTGCAACTGCAAGATAAGGAAATATGACAAGAAGTTTCTTTCCAAATGTCGGATTAATAATAAAATAATTTCTTCTAGAAGATGCATTCCTTGGGATAGTAGCGGCAATGGCAATAAATAATAGAAAAACTCTATACAAACACCTTAATAATATGAGTGAACGATGTGATAAATCATCTTGTAAATAGAAATATAAATAGTCCGTAATAGACAATCCAGTTAATACTAAGATGAAAATAAATAATTTACTTTTCGCATTAAAAATTGCTGGTCGAAAGATAAGGCTAACTCCTAGTAAAAGAAGCAATAGATCTATAATCGGGAAAATAAATGAAAGAAAAACATCTCCAATTGATAAGAATAAAATATTTGCAGAAGGTTTATTAAATAGGTACCACTCTAAGGTGAAAATAGCAGTAACAACAATACATAAATCACAAATTAAATACGCTTTCTCCCATTTGTTACATTCCATCATGATTTTATAAAAGAACGCAAAGAGAAAGAAGAATAAGAAAAACAACAAAAATACATCAGAGATATTAAAATTTTGTATTGGTAATTCTACATTAAATACTTGAAAAGCAGATATAAAATTCCCTATCAAGAAACACCCTATTGCAATAGTAATACTAGCCCAAAACACTCCTAACTTAACTTTTCTGGATACTATAGAATAGAGTAATGAAATAAGTACAATAGTTTCAACAACTAAAGATGAGAATCGTATATTAAAATCTGATACAAAATACTGATTCGGAAAAACAAATAAAAATATAAAGCAAAAGCTTAAATAAGCTATTAGAGCCAATATCAATACATAAAAATGCACATGTGAATGTTTACGCAATATATTCACCTTCTTAAGTCTTTCATCATTTTTTATTAAATTTGTTTCTAATTATTATTTCTATTATGTCCATTTCAAAAGATTTCTTTCAAAATAACTTATTGTTAGTCGAACTATTCATCTTTTTTTGTCCATAACTTTTTATAGACTCATGAAGGACTCTAACTAAAACACCGACTTATTTATAATTCTTAATAAGTCGGCGCCAGTATACACTATAAAACTAAAAATCATTACAAATAACAAAACTATACTTTAGCAATTTATAAATTACTTATTACTAGAATTGCTAAATCTTCTTTTGCTTATCATAATCTATATTCAGATACATTATTTCCTTTCCATTCGTAATAATCTAAAACCCCTTCATAAATAGCTTCTGCTGCAATCTGTCTGCCGTTTGCTGTAGATAGTTTACTGTAATCGATACCATTATCTATAAAAGCCAATTCCGTTAACACAGCTGGCATATCGTTTTCTCTTATAACATGAAGATCTCCATGTTTAACGCCTCTATCACGCGTTTGAAGAGCCTCTACTAAACGTGTTTGAATTTTTTCCGCTAAAACACGGCTTTCTTCTACATGAGGATTTGTTTTTTCGGATTCAGAAGAATTATAGTAGTATGTTTCTGTCCCCTTTGCATTACCATTAAAAGCATTTGCATGAATGCTTATAAAGATATCACCCTCATTTTGCTTAGCAAATTTAACACGTTCCTGTAAAGAGCTTTTTTGGTCATGTCCAGGCCTAGTATCAGATTCACGTGTTAGTAAAACTGTAAATGGTGTATGCTTTTCAAGCAATTGTTGTAGGCGTAAAGAAGTATCTAATACGATTTTACTTTCTGACAATCCTTTTGTGGGCTTTCCAGGATCTGCACCACCATGTCCAGGATCAATAATGATTGTTTTACTTTCTAAAGGGTTTTTCGGACTGGATTGAAGGGTATCTGTTTTGGCAGTAAGTTGTGCAGCTTCTGCACGTGTTATGAATTTATTTGGTTGCCAACCATTATCAGTACCAACAGAAATCTTTAAATCAATTAAAATATTGGCGAATTTTTCACCCCAATGTCCTTTTAAATCATCAAATTTACTTTGCCCATTACTATTTGTTCTATCTTGTAGCTTATATGCATTTACTAACATTGTTGCCATTGCAGCACGAGTAACTTTTCCAGAAGGATTAAATAATCCATTCCCTTCACCTTTTATAATTCCTGCTTTTTCAGCAGCCGCAATATAAGGGCTTGCCCAATGATTTTGAGAATCTGTAAAAGAAGGTTTTGCACTTGTATCAACTTGTATACCTAGAACTTTTGTCATAATGGTTGCTGCAGAAGCTCTATCTAATGTAGCGCTAGAACCAAAAGTTCCATCTGGATAACCATTCAATACCTGTTTATCAACTAAATAATTAACGGATTTGTCAGCCCATGCAGGAACATCTGGGAATTTATGAGTATCTGCAAAAATACCAGAAGAATAGGATAGTAGACTTCCAGCAAGAATTCCTGTAGCAATTAATTTGTATTTCAAAATGTAACACTCCTAAAAATTATTACAGCTTGGTAAATCTATCATTTATAGTTAAACTCATAAGTAATATGACCTAGTTTAATAGATTGGGTTGATATTATCAATATATTACAGGTAAATAATATATTGTTGATTAAAACTATTATTTCGAAAAGAATTCACAGACATACACTTGTAGTAAGGGAATATTTAATATATTTACCAAGCTCGTGTAACCAGTATAGTTACTTATATGTACGAGTGTCAATCAAACAAATCTTACATTTTTGTAAGGTAACCATATTAATAATGTAGTGACTAATTATTACATAAGATGAATAATTAGCAACAAAAAAGTTTTTATATCTCTATAAAAAAAATTTACGAAATTAAGTGTATGTATAGACTTTCCAGTCAAAAGAATATAAACAGGAAAATCATTATATAAATATGTATCTCTGAGAAATTATATAAATGTAACATATACCCAATTGATGTAGCTATTATAGTTACTTATATGAATGGGTGTCCACGACAGAAATATAACATTTTTGCAAGCAGCTAATAAAAATGAACCAGAAGATAATGTTTTAAAGTAACTAATTCAAAAAAGCCTTGTAACATATTACAAGACTTTTTGAATTGGTATATACATTATAGATGGATAATTTTATTTTATTAAAATCAAGACCAAACCCATTGCTCTTCATTTGTATTCTGTTTAATTTTATCGTTAATTTTCTGGATATGGTCATACGTTGTTTTATCGATTCCATGGAAATTAGATCCATCATGAAAATCTACTCGAACCATATCACCTATATTAAAATGTTGACCTTGTGTTAAATCCACATAAACAACATCATTTTTCCCATTTTTAGAAGGGTACTTGACAGCTACATAATCAGTATAATCTTTGTCTAATTTTGTAATTTCTCCGATTACAAAATTAGGTTGACCATCTTCTTTTTCATACATTCCTGGTTTCAATGTTGTACCTTCTTTTTCTAAAGACTTAGTACTAGTACTATAATCATTAATTTGCGTTTTAACTTTTTCTACTTTTGCATTTACAGCTATAGGTGGTATGGATCTCGCCCAAAAATCACTTTCTACTTTCACTAAGTTATTAACTTTAAAGTTATGAGTTTTTTTTAGAGGTACACAAAGATCCTCTGAATTTCCGTTATTATCTATATATGTAACTAATAACTCATTAGAAGAAACTTCACTTACATGCCCTACTGTATATTTCTCATAGTTTCCAGGAGCTAATTCAAAATGCTCAACAGAATTAGCCGTTAAGCTTGTAGTAAATGCGTTTTGAAGTAATAGACCATTACTATTTACTTTTACATATTCACCTGGTTTTGCATTTGCTTGAAAATCAGTATAAATAGTTACATTTTCATTTAATTCTTTACTTTCAATGATAAAATAATTTGACTGTACTTCTATTACTTTCCCCTCAACTGTAGTGTTGAACTCTTGTACAGCTGCACTTGCTGTTAGTGAATCTAATCCTGGTATATTGCTTCCTGTAAATGCTGCAATTCCTAATGCACCAGCTAAAATGACTTTTTTCATATACTAAAAACATCTCCAATCACATCTATTCACCAACTGATTCTCATTATCAATTAGCGTGTAATCATTATAGTTACAGATTTTAAAGAACGTCAACAAAAAGATCATTACACTTTTGTAAGGTAATAAGGTTAATAATATAGCAAGTAACTTTTTCACGAAGTAAATTTTTTTATCTAGAGAGCCCTCTCATTACATAGGATTAAAAACAAGTTTATTATCTTCAATAATTAATTTATAACGACCAACATAGATATAATTAAACCTGTTGCACCATTTGGTAAGAGGCCACCGTGACTGTTTAAATTTAAAAACCCCGCAGTATGATGACCAAATAATACAAATAATAATAGAAGTCCAACGAAAATAAAAACCACAATAAATAACTGGTAAATAACGCTAAACATCCCTCTTTATTTAATCTATCCTTATAGTTATTATAATGAGTAATTATTCACCTTATATAATAATTACTTACTATATTATTAACATGGTTATCTTACAAAAATGTAATTCTTTTTTAATTGACACTCGTATATATAAGTAACTATACTGGTTACACAAGCTTGGTAAATATATTAAATATTCCCTTACTACAAGTGTATGTCTGTGAATTCTTTTCGAAATAATAGTTTTAATCAACAATATATTATTTACCTGTAATATATTGATAATATCAACCCAATCTATTAAACTAGGTCATATTACTTATGAGTTTAACTATAAATGATAGATTTACCAAGCTGTAATAATTTTTAGGAGTGTTACATTTTGAAATACAAATTAATTGCTACAGGAATTCTTGCTGGAAGTCTACTATCCTACTCATCTAGTGCATTTGCAAATACTCATAAATTTCCAGATGTCCCAAATTGGGCAAGCCCTTCTGTAAATTACCTAGTTGAAAAAGGCGCATTACATGGAAAACCCGATGGTACTTTTGCTCCTGCTGAAACAATTGACCGCGGTTCAGCTGCCAAAATAATGGCTATAATGCTTGGATTAGAAATTAATAAGAATGCTAAACCATCTTTCCGAGATGCTCAAAACCATTGGGCAGCACCTTACATTGCAGCTGTTGAAAAAGCAGGTGTTATTAAAGGAGATGGAAATGGTAACTTCCTTCCAACAGGTTTGATTAATCGTGCATCCATGGCTTCAATGGTGGCAAATGCTTATAAATTAGAAAATAAAGTTACTAAAAATAGTATAACTACATTTGAGGATTTAAAAGGGCATTGGGGAGAAAGATATGCCAATATTTTAATACAAACAGAAATTTCTAAGGGCACTGAAGATGGAGAAAACTGGTCCCCTAATAGACCAATTACCCGTGCAGAGGCTGCACAATTTATTGCAAAGTCTGATCAAATCGACCACCAAACAAAGAAAGAAGAAAATGCTGTAGTTGGTGTAATAAATGATGCAGATTCTTATTATGTGACTGTTGCATATAAAAATGCTAATGGAAATAATCAAGAAGTTACTATAGACTTCCCGAATGGTAGTAACTCTAATTTTAAAAACGGAGACAAAGTTAAAGTTGCTAACAAAGATCAATGGAAACATCAAAAAATCTATGGACAAACTGTATTTTACACTGATGTAAGTTCTATTTCTAAAATAAACGAAGAATCTAACAAACAACAAGAAAACCATGTAATGAGTAAAGATAAAGAACAAAAACTCTTAGCACAACTAAAAAAACGTTCTGGTACAGTGACAAAAAAATCCGAAGATAGCTTAGAAATTTCAAGTGAAAATCAAACCATTCTTGCCCATGTTAATCCAAAAGTATTACCAAACATTCAGATAGGCGATACAGTAAATGTTTATGCTCAAGCATTTGAAATGGCCCCTATTCTTCTAATGGACTTACCTTTCGATGCAAGAAACGCGATTATTCAAAAAGGAAATGAACAAAATATTTTAGAGAATCAATACAAAAAAATCAAAGGAAATGTTACAGGGAAATCTGATAATTCAATCTTAGTTTCAAGTAACAACATAACTTATGAAGTTGAAACTTCAACCGAAGTATTACAAGATATTATAATCGGTGATACGGTGAACGTTTATGCTGCATCTTTTGAGTTTAGCCCTATTTTACTTGCTGGTGTTCCTGCGAAGGCTATTTCTCCTATTGTTGAAAAAACAAACTAATGTTCAACATTCTATAAATTTGTTAACTTCATCCGAAAAGAACTCCTAAGTAACATAGGAGTTCTTTTTATGAAGTTATATATTTTCTATCGTACTCGTAATACCTAGTATATTAATCGTGATTTACTCCCTGTCCAATAGTAACATCCTAGTTTTATTTCTATAAATTTTTATCAATAGACAGAGCTTAATTTCCCCTTCTTTCTTTTAACTACCCCACTCTCACTTCTAAATAAAGTGAACGCGTGTAATTCATCTGTTTTAAAAAAATCAAATTTTATTGCTCAAGGCACCTTCGAACTTTAGACGGAACAAAAAAGAAGAGGGATTTCCTCCCTCTTCACCAATAAAATCAAACATATTTACAATTAAGGAAGGGTATACATTCATCAGGGGATGAATGTAATAATAATATTTCACCTAGTGAATTATAACACAAATTCACTTCCATAAATAGATATATTTAACATTTATGGAATATTTGTGACAGATCGGTTAAATATCTTAATATTAAAAGGCTTTATATGCATAGAACTTGAAAATGGCTAGTGTAGGATAAAATATAAGGGGGATATATATTATGTTTACAAAAAAACAAAAATTAGTAACAACCGTAACAGCTTTAACATTAGGATGTGGATTTACTTTCGGATTAACACCGGCATTTGCAGATTCTAATAAGGCGTCTGTAAGCACTGCACCTATTTATTCTATTCATAAACAAGAACAAGATCCTTTTACCGGATATGTCATTTCAGTAGAAAACAATTATTTAGTGGTTGCTTCTACATCTACAAAAGATGAAGCTCTCGCTTACCAAAGTGATTGGTGGGAGTTAGTAAATCAAAATAAGATTTTAAGGGTTCCTATTTCAGATGGTGAAAATTACACTATAGGTGAACAGTTAAATGTTTATGCTGCTGCATGGACCAAATCTTTACCACCAATTGCTGTAATGCCTAAAATTGAAAAAGTACTTCAATAGATTATACTAAAAATAATAGGGCATTATTCTAATTAGAATGATGCCCTATTATTTAGTAAAAAACTGAATACGTAATATTTATATTCTTTTTCGTTGCTCTCTGATTTCCATCATATATTAACCTAATACTTGTCGTTCTGTACCTGACGCAAGATCTTACATCTCACATTACTGTAAAGATATTACTCGCTATCTTTCATCTCTAAAATAGTAGTATCGTTTACAATTCCATGACATACCCTTTAAAAGCATTAAGAAATATCTTATTTCATACCTCTATCTTTTACAATTTTACTGCTATCGCAAACCAATTTAATTCTTCAATTCTATTTTCACAGATTCATATATTCTTCTAAAGTCAATTTTTTCTTATATATACTTTCAGAAATATCCCCTACGTAGCGAATATGCCACGGTTCATAAGCGTATCCAGTAATACTCTCTTTACCTTTTGGGTAACGGATAATAAATCCTGCACGATGTGCATTTTCTTTCAGCCATTTTCCTTCTTTCGTATTCGCAAAAGTTAGCTCTAGCTCATTATTTGCACTTTTAGAAGAAACATCCATCGTTAATCCTGTTTGATGTTCACTATGTCCGGGTTTTGCCGAGAAGCGATCAGTATGCTCTTGTCCTTTTCTTTTCACGTTGTTTGCATACAGGGTTTTTTGATAATCATAGGAGCGAAACCCTGAAACAGCATTTAACTGGATTCCTTCTTTCTTTGCTAAATCAAATAACTTTTCTAGTGCTTCTGCTGCCTCTTTACGAAGGTAACTCTTTTCTAACATCCCACTGAATGAGAATGGTACATTTGGTACAACTAAATCCTCCGGTTTATAGTCTTCAGGCAATCCATATTCCTTATTAACTACAGCCTGTATACTAGCAAAAGAACTTGCTATGTTATTTGAAGTACCATTTTTCTCTCTATTTATGGAGTTTTCACGAGTTTCATAGTTTGTCTTTTTTGGTTCTTTACCAAGAGATTGATTGGTGTAAAAGATAAAGATACCTAGTATTATAATCATACAAGTAAAAATCCCTACTAATTTAATTCTCATTATTCATTTCCTTCCTGCCACTCTTAATGTTTCTCGTTCATAATACTACAACCATATCAAATTCATATTAATTCGAAGTGAACTTTTGTTCTTAACATATTTCTTAACAGAAAGACAGTATATCCTCCTATTCGTTTGACACACTAAAGATACTAACACGTAGAAACCAATTCTATTCCTACATATGGAAATTTAATCTAAAAATTTGTATAATAAGATTAGAAGTGTAGCATTCTATTATAGAAAGGTCTTGGTATAATGCTAGGTATTGATGTAAAAAAAACAAAAGAAGAGTTAATAATTTCATGGCAATTGGCGAAGATTACGATTCCATTACGTGATGTAATTGAGGTTACTGAAGATGGTACCTATGCGGGTATTGAAGATACTAGTGCAATCCGTATTGGCACTGCATATGGAACAACGGATCGTATTGTAATCAAAACGGTAAAACAAAATTATGTATTATTTACAACAAATAAAGTTTCAATTTTAAATGCAATAAACGCTTAAAAATGAACATATTAACGGGCTTAAACAAAGTCCAAGTTAAATAAAAAGGTGCGAAGCCATAGAATTTGACTTTACACCTTTTTTTAAATACTCTAAATGAATGTAAATCCCCTTTAACACTTCAGTAAGATCTTTATCACTTCTATCACACTTCACTACTCTATATCCCATTTCTCTAAGCAAAGTAGAACGCTACCCCATTCTCGGTATTAGTTACACCATACTTCGCGCCATGTAAGTCAAATATGTTTTTACAATTGAAAAAACAAAGCCCGTACTGCAGCTTGGCAAATTATTCGAGATATACAAGGTTTTTATGCCTGAATACAGCATAAAAAAAGCCTTGGCGACCAAACCAAGACTTTTTATGACCTTACGACCTATCAATCACCAAGAATCAGAACCCCCCGACTTCTTGTTCATTATAATCTAGCATACACCTTCAATTTACTATACATTTTTTATATTTTCAAAAATTTACATTCCTTTTACACAACATTCATACTTTTCAATTCTGAAAGTCCCCTTATTCTACCTCTGCCATATAAATATCCATTCTAATACAGTTTGTACATCGTTATCATTCTACTTTCATCATAATCAAATACACTATATTAGTAATTTTTGCTGTGTCTATTGATAAATATAATAAGACTGCCAAGTACACTTAATGAAAGCACAAAATATAATAATAAATCAGGTAGAAATTCTAAAGAAATTATTTCTACTGATTGAAAAATAAAAATGGCAATGATACCTACAGATAAGATATTGTACAACACATTATTTGTTTTATATTGAATTTCTCTCCCTCTTTCGTCTTTTGCTTCATCACTGGACTGAAATTGTATTACGTACATCTGACTAATGAATATTACAACTAAAAATAAAATTTTTAACCACAACATATGACTCACTCCTCCTGATAATCAAACACGTCAGTTATCGGCTTTTCAAATACATTTGCGATTTTAAAGGCAAGAATTAGAGAAGGATTATATTTATTCTTTTCAAGAGTAGCGATAGTTTGTCGACTAACACCAACCCTTTTTGCCAATTCTTCTTGAGTCCAACCTTTTTCTGCTCGACAAACTACAATTCTATTATGTAACAATAGGAACACCTCTCAGAAAAATTGTAATTTATTTTTTACAATTCGTAAAGTATTTTTTACAAATCTTTCAACACTTAAAATAAATTTAGATCAAAAGATCATGAGTTATAACCCCAAAAATTCCCCCCTTTATAAAATAAAGCTCTTTACTTTAAAGTATATAAATTTCCCTAACCAAAACTAAGAAAGTATAAAATCATATTTGATTAAATAAAAGTTTCGTTTGATACATCTGTATACTCTCATTATGATAATTACTTAGCGGAATTATAAACCTACATTTTATGAAAAGTTACGCTTCCTATGATACTTATCAAAAACCTACGCTCCCTCTCATAAGAAGTATTTAATAGAAAACTGTAAAAAAATCAAAAAATACATTAACGAAACTTGTACTACCTTACCTATACTTTTCAAATTTAAAAGTATGGACAACTTATAAATTCAGAATATTCTGTATATTTATGAAAAAAATCGTGATTAAATTTAATTTATCGAATTCCTGTTATTATCAGAATAAGCCTTTACAGAGAAATGGGGGATATTATGACTGTTCAAGAAAAAAGTAATAAACAATTGATGGAATTATTACATGAATGGTATGAAGAAATTCGTTTATATCATGTAGTAGAAGCAAAACAAACATATCTAAAAGTAAAAGAAAGTTTAAAAGGAATAGAAACAGACCAATATGTATTATTCTATTATTCCCTACTGAATTTTAGATATAAAGTTTTGGTAGATGGAATGAGTATTACAAAAGATTCTTTTAATCAAATAGAAAAACTACCTCATATTAAAGAGGAATTTTCATTTTTAGCTTACTATTATTATTTCTTTAAGGCAATCCACTCTACGATTATAGCAAATTATACTGAGGCAAAAGCACACTATGAAAAGGCGGAAGGACTTTTAAAAGATATACCTGACGAAATAGAAAAAGCTGAGTTTGAGTATAGATTTTCAACATACTGTTATCAATCTTATCAACCATTTGAAGCGATTCAACATGCAGTAAAAGCCAAAGAAATATATTTAAATCATGTAGGCTATAAAATTAATATCGCTTTGTGCGACAATGTATATGGACTGGCTTGTATAGATCTAAGAGAATTTGAAAGAGCGGAAGAATGTCTCAATATGGTCATTGATGTTTTTAAGAAGTATGATGAAGAACAATTATTATTACGAGTACGATCCAATTTAGGCTGGTTATATAATATTCAAGATTTATATCCATTAGCGATTAGACAGAGTTCTGAAATTATAAATACCATACCGAACCATTTTAAAGCATTATTTGTCTTAGCAAGAGCATATTATAAGTTAGAAGGCGTTGAAACAGCAAGAGCATATATCGAGCAAGGAATGAAATATTCAAATGAGTCAGGAAATGAAGAATATAAACACCGTTTCGCAGTTTTAAATGAACTAATCACAGAACTGCCTAGAATTAAACTAGAAAAAGTAGTTACTGATGCCATTTCTTATTTTGAAAAAGAGGAAATGTGGGATTGTGTAAAAGAATATGCAGAGATTTTAGCACTACAATTTTACGAGGCAAATAATCATGTTAAAGCGAGCAAGTATTTCTATATTAGCAATCATGCTGATAAGAAACATTTAAGAAAAGGAGCGTTAAAGTAATGAAAAAAATAAAAAAAGTGTTATTCAGTACGATAATAGTAAGTACATTAGCTTGTAGTATGATTAGTTTAAATGTATCACAACAATCTTCATTTAATGGTGGAGATACGCCAGCACCAACAAAACTGAGTGTCTCTGGTGGAGTATCTATTAAATAAAGTAATCCAGTTTTCTTACCTATAAAAAAACAGAAAATTCTAACTATAAATATAAAAACGTTGAATAAAGTGGATAAAATATTGAACCCTCAGTCCGAAACAGATTTGTTTCGGACTATTCACGTTACTATAATTGTGTGTAGGATGACAGTCTAAAAGTAGACAAGTTTTTCTATACATAAATAGAAAACGAGCACCCTATCGCCATGTATGGGGATAGGGTGCTCGTTTATATATATTTACAATTCCAGTTAAAAATTTAAATCTACTACTTAGAAAAATCACTATTTTATATTTAAATTTTTTTGCACCAGAGTCATTTTTCTTATATTTTTTTCACACTTTTACTAAGTTTTTTGTAAAATTCACCTTTCGTTTTTATATGCTTAAACTGATTTGGATTAATATTTGCTTTTTGTGAGAGTGCTACAATCTCTTCTTTTGTAATTGAATCTTTAGTATTTATAGAGGCTATATTTGTATATTTTCCATCTTCAGTTTTTGGAATTTCTAATATCCCTTTATTCACTAGATCCACTACAGCCTTATGCTCTGAAGAATGTGTATTCACACCAGTAATTTTCCAATTATGCATAACTTTTGGTGTGTAAACACCGTTCTTTACCTCTTTTAAATATGTAATAGCAAGGTTACGAATGGTTCCACCAGTTTCCCCGAATGCATTCTCTTGTTTAGATGACCAAATTTGTTCAAACTTACGCCCCTCTAAAGCTCCACCTTTTGCCTGAAGAGCCTCCATTCTATATGCATTCATTCCCAACGTCATAACATCGTTCGTTTTGATTGGTTTATTTGTACGAATAGAACGTAAATTTGTTATTCTACTTCCATATGGTTTTGTTAAGTCAATTTCGTATTTTACGCCTCCAAAGAAATCGTTCGTACTGTATTTAGATGCACGACGGTTTTTATCAAAACTAACTGTTACATCTCCAGGACGAGATGAGTTAAAGTACCCCGCTGCCCATTCCATATAGTCTTTTAAGTCTTTCCCAGTTACCTTATATACCGTAATTTCACCCAAAGCATATTGATAATTATATGCAATATCTTTTTTCTTAATAGGACCTACATCCAAACGGGCATTATCGTTATCAATTTGATGGGCGACTACATCTGCTTTGCTGTAGTAGAGCATGACTTCATGAAAGAAATCCGATAAAGGTGTCTCTTGAATCTGCACACTTGGAATACCCTTTATTTCATTTTCAGGAACAAGGTTTCTGCCCTTTAATTGAGCGACTACAACATTTGCATCACCCCTCGCATACTCGTGAAAAGGTGTCAGTGTGTCTTCAAGTGTAGGATCAGATACTACTGTTGTTCCATCATTATTTTTTACAGGTATAGCGGTAGCAGTTTTATCTTTTAGAACCAGCTTTCCATCTTGCTTTGTAAAAGTAAGGTCAATACGTGAGATATGTGTTCCATATTTATCTGGTTCTGTAATAATGACACCATTTACAACTTCTTTTTTAACAAGCTTATGCATATGGGCTGCAAAAATAGCACTTAGTTCCGGACAAGCATTCGCAATATCTTGAACCCCAGTACCAGGGATTCCATTCTCATTTTCTAGTCCCATATGCATAACGCCTACCATTACATCTACTTTACCTTCTAACTCTTTAATGGCCTTCTTTGTCTCTTCTACTGGATTTTTCACCACTAAACCATCCAAATGATCTGTCCCTTTTTCAAAATCACTAATCATTGGTGTATTCATACCAATAATCCCGACTTTAATTCCACCTTTTTCAACAATTGTATATGCAGGAAGAAAACGCTCTCCATTTTCCTTATAAATATTTCCTGCTAGTGTCTTGCCCTTATATTGCTCACTAACTTTTTTCAATGTATCTAATCCAAAGTTAAATTCATGATTTCCAAATGCCCAAGCATCATATCCCATTGCATTCATCGCTACCATCATTGGCGATTGTGGTTGATCATTGAATAACTCTACTGAATTTCCTTGAATTGTATCCCCAGCATCTACTAATATGGTATTTGGATTTTCCTGACGTACCTTCTTTATAACCGTATAGAGTTGCGTTAAACTTCCACTCGTATTTGCACCATCAAGCGCATAATCCCAGGGCATAAATCTACCATGAATATCTGCAGTACCTAACAGTGTAATATTAACATCAGGTTCCTCAGCTTTTGAGATAGATGGTTTGACTGTTACCGCTGTTCCAAGAAGTATAAGAATAACAAAATAACATAAATAGTTCTTCCATTTCATTTTTTGCATAATAACAATATTTCTCCCCTTTTGTACTGTCATATAGTTGCTTGAACTTTAAAAATGTAACTTATTATTCGGAAAACTTCAACTACAAAAAGTAATTTTACGGGGGATTCTGCATGAAAAACAAAAAATGATATAGAAAAGCACTGCCGAATTGTTCAGCAATGCTTTTCTATTAAACGTACTATAACAATGAGTGTCTACTTTCTCTTATTCATGAGTACTATAGGTTCATATATGTTCACTTTAATTTTAAGATACGTTCTATTTCCTCTACACTCAACTTACTTGCTTTTGCAATAGTTTCAAGCGGTACACCAATTTCATGCATTCCTCGGATCATTTGCATCTTACCTTTTTCCATGCCCTCTTGTTCTGCATGTGCTAGCTTAGCTTGTTCATCTAAAAGCAATTTCTCGCGAGCTTCATATGCTGTTCGGAAAGAAGAATCATGGCTCATATTTTCCCATTTATTTATTGTCTTTTGTAAAATTGGATCTTGATTCATATCAATCCCCTCCAATACAATGTTTGAGTTAAATGTTCATCTCCATGCGCTGGTAGTAATAACATCCAACAAACAAATGAATTTTCTCAAGGGTTTACTTTTTCTTCACGCCATTGTTTTACTAATTTCGGTATCTCTACAAGATGGATTTCAATATCGTCGCTTAATAGTTGTTGCATTTTTGTATTCCATAATTGTCCGATAGTATGAAATTCATCTTCCTGAGAAATTAAACTCCCCCCACTTTCACTTCTTTTATTTTAATAATTAGAGCAATAAAAAAGTAGTGAATTTACACTACTTTTTGGTATAAAAATTATTTGAATTCTTTTTTATATAATTTAATAGCATACATTTCTCTAAAAATAGACAATGATTTTTACTTTCCAACTTCACAAAATAATTTTATCTCCTTAATTTGTTCTATATGGCGCTGTTCATGCAAATAAATCAGTTCTATCCACTGATCAAGAAGTAATTCTCCAAGAGCTGGATGCATCACTGATTTTTTCGCTAATATAGATTCATCTTCTATTGTACTTAGGAAACGCATTAATTCTTTTCTAGCGTCGTTTAACAATTCGACCATTTGCTGCACTTCAAATGGCTCTATGTTTGGTTGAATCATTTCTGGGGCTATAAATTTTATAGATCTATCTAATAATATAGATTGAATTTCTTTACGCTCATTTTGTGTACTATCCATCTTTTTTAGTTCAGATGAAATGACCTTTATAACCCTTTCATCTAATAACACTAAGTGATGACATACTTGTGCTATACTCCATTTATCCTTATCTGGTTTCTTATTAAATTGAGTATCACTTAACAAAGTAATTTCCTCAAATAAATGATTTCGCGTATCATAAAACTTATCATTAACAAGTGTATTCATGAGAATTCCCCTTTCATCTAAAAGCAAAATAGATTAATTCCTACTCTAGCATTATTCTCTATGAAAAAATATTATCCTTCACTACCTATTGGTTATCATATCTGTTGTTGTGCCAATTTAACAACAAAACTTGTAACGAAACAAAATGTAAACCAAAACAAGAAACAAATAAAAGCAATCTTTGCAATATAAGTTTGTATATAATTCCATTCAAAGGCTCAAAATATCGAAGTGTCTATTCATAATTCCATTGTTTTTAATCTCATCTCAAAAAGGAGCTGTATTATATGGATAAAGAAAAGCTAGTAAACAAACAGATGAATCGTGTCCCATCGGATGCTCTGAATACCCCTAGTAAGGAACAAGAACAAATGCTAGAAACATCATCTCAAGTGGAACATAATCCAAACATTAGCAATAAAGTTATTAACCAAGACCTATATGGCACAGACTTACCCATTTCAGATGTAGATAGAACAACAAACAAAAAGTAAATAACTAACAAGTCAGAAACACAGACCAAAATAAAAGATTTATTTTACATAATTTCTGAAAGAATTCTCCTTCTTTAAATGTTCGCAGGACAATAATCCGGCGATAACAGTAAGAAGAATTTTCCTTTCCACACACAAATAAAAAAACGAGCACCTTATCACTATGAATAGGATTGCTCGTTTTTATTTTCGTCTATTCCTTTTCTGGCCAAATTTTCGTGTTTGGTTCTAATAACCACTTGTGGTCTTCCTCCATGATACGATCATTCCATGGATTATTCTCAAGATGTCGAATCATCCAACAAAAATACATGGCATATCCAGGCGCAGTTGCTTGCGGATGGTCTAGTTCACCTGAAATTGTAATAAAGCTATTATGTACAACGCGATAAGCATCCTCACCAACCATTGCACATCCAAATCCCTGTGGCTTGTTAAAGCGATAATAATATACCTCCGGTTGATCATGGTGATGAGGTGGATAACTGGACCATCGCCCTGGATAAGAAATAACTTCTCCTACTACCATATTAGAATATGCTGCATTGTTATAGTCAAAAATCGTACGAATAACACGCTGTGCTGTTCCTTCCCATACTCCTTCTCCAGTCACAACACTTTGACACTCATTTGGGGTATATAACTTAGAAGCAAATTCTTGATCATTTTCCGTTTTTTGAACAAGCACTTCACTATCTGAAAGAGCAGTAATTGTAAGCTTCACATTTTTAGATACATGTAAACACCAAGGGTTTTCTTCAAACACAGACTGTCTTTGAATAACTTGTTCCATTCCTTCCCACTCTAAACGTATTGCCCCTTCCAGTAAAAGAACTGCTGTTTCATTCTTATTATCAAATAGCAATTCTTGTTTTCCATTAGACATCTTATATATGCCTATATCCATTAACATATCACTGCATTGACCGTTCATTTCTGTTAATACATTATATCCTTCATGTAATTCACCTAATTTTCCTAACATGGCTTTCTCCTCCTTTTAATTAATGGCTTCACTAGCATTCTCCACTTTTGTCAGCTAACTACATTCCGAATTTCTTCTAACTAGTAATGAAGAAATTTTTTCTGATTATGCTCTGTTTTCACTTCCGAATATTTGCATATGACTTTTAACGTTTTCATATGCGGCCTCAATAACATCCTGGTGATACGTAAAATAATCTGAATACGGAGTATTTAGGACGGTATTGTTAACCTCAGTAATTACATTCTGAAATGTGGCTGTCGCTACATTAATTTTACGAACACCATGTTGAATACATTGCTTGAAATCCTCTGGGCTAATGCCAGAGCCGCCATGTAAAACGAGTGGGATATGGACTACCTCATTAATCTCTTGTAGGCGGTCTAATCGTAAATTGGGATCTCCATTGTACATACCATGCGCATTTCCAATCGCAACAGCTAACGCATCTACGTCTGTTTCTTCTGCAAATTGTTTTGCTTCTTTAGTACTTGTTAGCAACATCTCAATATCTTCTGATCCATCCTCACTACCACCAACTCTGCCAATCTCAGCCTCTACTGTCGCTTCGTATTGTTTCGCAAGTGCTACAATTTCTTTTGTCTTTTTGATATTCTCTTCTAATGGATAGTGAGATCCATCAAACATAACCGAACTAAAACCAATTTCTAACGCCTCTTTAATTGTTTCAAATGTCATACCGTGATCAAAGTGAACTGCTACTGGAACAGTTGCTTTTTTTGCTGCAGCTACCATCAAAGGACCAATCATATGAATTGGCGAATGATTCAAGCGAACTTCCGCAATTTGTAGAATAAGCGGTGAACTTAACTCTTCAGCTGCTTTAATAGCTCCCATTACCATTTCCATATTAGCGACACTAAAAGCTCCAACCCCATAATTCTCTTGATTTGCTTTAATTAAAATATCTTTCATTTGAACTAATGGCATTACATACTCCCCTATTTCAATATTATTTATTACATGTAAAACCAACCTTCACGTCTTTTTATCCATTTTGTAAGAAGACATGTTGATTACCATACCATTTACTTAGGGATAATCTTAAAATGCTTAAATTACAGACCTGCTTTTTCTTGTATAAATTTTCGGGCTTTTAATGCGTATTCAAAAGGATTCGCTAAAGCTGGATCTTGCTCTGCTTCTACCACAAACCAACCCTTATAATCAGAGTTTGCAAGGATAGTAAACACTTCATCAAATCCAATTACGCCATCCCCGGGAACTGTAAATGCCCCATTCTTCACTGCCTGTAAGAAGCTCAATTCGTTTTCCTTTACAACATCTACTACTTCCTGGCGAATATCTTTTAAATGTACATGTTTAATACGAGGTAAATATTTTTTTAAAATATAAAGCGGCTCTTCTCCTGAAAAAACAAGATGACCTGTATCAAAAAGCAGAGATACAAGCGCTGGATCAGTCATGTCCATTAACTTTTCAATTTCTGCCGTTGTTTGAACACCCGTACCCATATGATGATGGTATACAATATGTAGCCCCTTTTCCTGAGCTAATTTACCGAGGTGATGTAACCCATCCGCTAGCTTTTCCCACTCTTCTTCTGTAAAAACAGGCTTATTTTTAAATAGTGGTACATCCATTAAACCTTGAATACTATGCCCTTGCTCTGAAACAACGATGACTTCTGCACCCATGTCATGTAAGAAATCCCTATGCTTAATAAATTCTTCTACCGTCTCTTCAATCGGCTTCGTTGTTAAAAACGTACTAAACCATGCACTAGCAATCTCCAGGTTTCGTAATTCCAAAGATTTTTTCAATACAACTGTATTTCTCGGATATTTATTACCTACTTCACTTCCATTAAATCCAGCAAGTGCCATCTCACTGATACATTGTTCAAACGTATTTTCTGCCCCTAGCTCCGGCATATCATCATTTGTCCAAGCGATTGGTGCAATTCCAAGCTTAATCGTGTTTTCTTTGAACATTCCCTTATCTCTCCTCTTTGCAAAATGTGATAGAATTTCGCCAACTTCTCTTATCTGTCCGTTAAAAAGGGGGCTTTCTAAAAAATATGCATGTAGATAAAAAGCCCTCTTTGTGTCCTAATCTAATACGATCTTGCCTTTTGCAAGTTACTTATTTTATCCTCGTACGCAGCTTGTACACTTTGACTATTAGATACCTCTGCAACACCTACATGCCACCATGAATCGTATCCATTTGTCATTGTTTTTGGTAATACTTTAATATCAATTAATGTAGAAACTGTTTGTTTTCTCGCATTCTTAAGCGCTTCCTGTAATTGTTCTATTGATGTAACTTGATACGTTTTTACGCCATATCCAGCCGCGCTAGCTGCAAAATCAATTTTCATAATAGCCCCATTTAATTTACGAGTTTCCTGGTTTCGGTAGCGAAACTCTGTTCCAAAGCTCCCCATTCCATTACCCATTTGTAAGTTATTAATGCAGCCAAATCCAGAGTTATCAAACAATAAAACATTAATTTTTTTGTTTTCTTGAAGACTTGTGACAAGCTCAGAATGCAGCATTTGGTAACTTCCATCCCCTACCATTGCATATACTTCCTTCGATGGTTCAGCTAGCTTTGCACCAAGCGCGCCGGCAACCTCATAGCCCATACAAGAGTATCCATACTCCATGTGATATGTATTAGGTTTTCTAGGTGCCCACATTCTTTGTAAATCACCTGGAAGACTTCCTGCCGCACCAACGATGATTGCATCTTCATCAAGTAATGTATTCATTTTTCCAATGACTGCAGTCTGTGTTAATTGTGTACCAAGTGCGTCTACATACTCATTTAAATTCTCATCGAAATGACCTTCAACTTCTGGTGTGAAACCTTGACCTGTAAAGCGAATATTATGTAGACGTGCTAATTCTGTTTCCCAAGCCTCTTTTGCATCAGTGATTTCTGCAGTGTAACTAGATTGATAATCAATTACTTGTAGTTCAGCTATTAGAGCAAGAAGTGCTTCTTTCGCATCTGCTATAACCTTCAACGCATCAAGCTTGTTCGCATGAAATTCTGAAATGTTGATGTTTAGAAACTCAACTTCCTCATTTTGAAATAATTGTTTAGATGCCGTTGTAAAATCAGTAAATCTCGTCCCAATCCCAATAACAAGATCCGCTTCCTTTGCAATTGTATTAGCTGCTAAATTTCCGGTTACCCCAATGCCGCCAAGATTATATGGATGATTACTTTCTATCGCACTTTTTCCAGCTTGTGTTTCTCCAAATGGAATGTGGAATGCCTCAGCAAACTGTTTCAGCTCCTCTGCCGCTTCGGCGTATCTTACACCACCACCGCAAATCATAATTGGCTTTTTCTTTCTCTTAATCATTTCAACCGCATCCGCTAAATTTGCTTTTGTAGGTAGGCGACGTTCAATACGGTGAACACGCTTTTCGAAGAAGTAACTTGGAAAATTCCATGCTTCCCCTTGGACATCTTGTGGTAAGCAAATTGTTACAGCTCCTGTATCTGCCGGATTCGTTAAAACACGCATGGCTTGAATCATAGCAGTCATCAATTGTTCAGGACGATTTATCCGGTCCCAGTACTTACTTACTGCACGAAAAGCATCATTCGTAGAAATAGATAAATCATGTGTTTGTTCAATTTGCTGAAGAACAGGATCAGGTTGTCTCGTTGCAAATACATCTCCTGGAAGTAATAAAACGGGAATATTATTTGCAGAAGCTGTTGCTGCAGAGGTAATCATGTTTGCTGATCCAGGACCAACAGAAGAAGTACATGCCATAATTTGTTTTCTATGTTTTTGTTTCGCAAAAGCCATCGCAGCATTTGCCATTCCTTGTTCATTTCTCCCTTGATATACCTCTAATTCCCCTGCATCTTCTTCTAAAGCTTGACCTAGGCCTACTACATTTCCATGACCAAAAATCGTAAAGATTCCCTTAATAAACTTTTGTTGTTTTCCATCAAACTCTACGTATTGCTGATTTAAAAATTTCACCAATGCTTGCGCCGTCGTCATTCTAACAGTTTGCATATGATTTGCTCCTTTCTATCTCTATCAGTCATTCTGCATATGAAAAAGGAGTATTAGGAATTTGATAGACTCCTAATACTTCCTTCTTATCTTTTACTACTTCCCTTACTTTTGCTTATAAGCAACTAGAGAGAGTCTACTTCTCTCTTAATGATTACTTTTCCCAACGTGATGTAAGCATTTTCTTTCTTGTATAAAACTCAACGCCGTCAGTACCATTCGCATGAAGATCACCGTAGAAAGAGTCTTTCCAGCCAGAGAATGGGAAGAATGCCATTGGCGCCGGAACCCCAACATTCACACCTAACATACCTGATTCAATTGTTTCACGGAATTGACGTACACTTGCCCCGCTATCTGTATAAATGCAAGCTCCATTTGCAAAACGAGACTCATTTGCAATTTCAATCGCTTCATCTAATGATTTCACACGAACAATCGATAAAACAGGAGCAAAAATCTCATCTTGCCAGATTTTCATTTCTTTTGTAACATGGTCAAAAATTGTTGGACCAACGAAGTATCCAGCTCCTTTTACAGCTGTATCTTCTCGTCCATCACGAACTAATGTAGCGCCCTGCTCTACACCTGAATCGATGTAACCAATTGTGCGCTCTTTATGGTTATCACGAATAACTGGTCCTAAAAATACATCTTCATCAAGACCATTGCCAATTACAATTTTATTCGCTTCTGCTACTAGTCTTTCAACTAATTGATCTGCAATTTCTTCTTCTACTGTTACAACAGAAGTAGCCATACAACGCTCACCAGCTGAACCGAATGCAGCGCTAATAATTTGCTTTGTAGCTAGTTCTAGATTCGCATCATTTAATACAATGGAATGGTTTTTCGCACCCGCTAGTGCTTGCACGCGTTTTAAGTTTTCTGTTCCTTTTTTGTATACATATTCTGCGACAGGCTGAGAACCTACAAATGAAATTGCCTTCACTAATTTATGTTCCAGAAGACCGTTTACTACATCGTGAGCGCCATTTACGATATTTAATACACCTTTTGGTAAGCCTGCTTCTTCAGCTAATTCTGCTAATCTTGCTGCTAGAAGTGGTGTACGCTCTGAAGGTTTTAATACAAATGTATTACCACAAGCAATTGCAAGTGGGAACATCCAGCATGGAACCATCATTGGGAAGTTAAATGGTGTAATCCCACCAATAACACCAATTGGGTAACGATACATACCAGACTCAATACCTGTTGCAATATCAGGTAGCTGTTTTCCCATCATTAATGTAGGAGCACCCGCTGCAAACTCCACGCACTCAATACCACGAAGAACTTCACCGTAAGCCTCGTTATAGCTTTTTCCGTTTTCAATCGTAATGAGTTTCGCTAACTCTTCCCAGTTATCTACTAGTAGTTGTTGATATTTAAATAGAATACGAGCGCGTTTTGGTACAGCCGTTTTAGACCAAGATTTGAATGCTTCATTTGCTACTAATACAGCTTGGTCAACGTCTACTTTTGTTGAAAGTGGTACTTGAGCGATTACTTCCCCTGTTGCAGGATTATATACAGCTTCCATCTTAGTTGAAATGGATTCTACCCATTCGCCGCCAATGTAGTTTTTTACAATTTGTGCTGTTTGTACTGTCATTTTCATTCTCTCCCTTTTATGTAATGTAGAAGCGTCCAATAGGATACGCCCTTACTTGATTATTGATTCATAACGTTTCTATACCAATTCCTCAGCCGTCTCCATGAATGCAGAAATCTCTTCACGTGTTGGCATTGCATCAGAACAGCTATGTTTAGAAATAACGATCGAAGCAGAAGCGCCACCTAATCGCATCGCTTGAGGAATCTCAAGCCCTTGCATTAGGCCATAAATAAACGCAGAAGCATACGAGTCGCCAGCGCCAAACGTCTTTAACACCTTTGTTTTAAAGATACCGCCGCGGTGAGATTGACCGTCTCTCGTATAAGCGATTGAACCATCCCCGCCGTGTTTAATTACAACGATTTTCGCATGATGAGAAAACCATCTTTCAGCCGTAACTTGGTCATTAGATTGTTCGTAGTTTAATAGTTTTTCCATCATATCGAATTCTTCGCGCGTTCCAATAATGACATCAGATTTTTCAGCCGCTAGATTGTAATACACAGCCGTTTCAGCTTCTGACTGCCATGTATAAGGGCGGTAATCTACATCAAAAAATACAACTACATCATGTTTACGCGCATATTCTAGCACTAAAAATACCGCCTCGCGAGAAGGGCTTTTTGCTAAAGCTGTTCCTGAAATTAAGAGTGCTTTTGATTGTTTAATATAGTCCTCAGATACCTCTGTTGGATCTAGGTTTAAGTCTGCGACATTGTCGCGGTACATTAAAATCCTGCAATCCTCAGGGCTTTTAATTTCTGTAAATGCTAAACCTGTCACTGCACCAGTACGATCGATACATATCTGATCTGTATTAATATTGTTGTCCTTTAGGTACCCCGTAATAAAGCGGCCCATTTGGTCATCAGATACTTTACCAATAAATCCTGTTTGTAAGCCAAGACGTGCAGCACCAATCGCAATATTCGCAGGAGAACCTCCTACATATTTAGTAAACGTTCTTGTTTCTTCCATTGGACGTTGTGTTTCATTGGCATTTAAATCAACGCATAAACGTCCAACTGCAATTAGGTCCAATGGACGATCTTCTTTAAAAATAAGTGGATTCATTATTACTACCTCCCATGCTTTATGAATGATAAGGTTCATATTTTTATAAACATACTATTCATTACTCTTTATCTATCTATAAGTAAGCGTTCTCTTTATTGATTTAATGCAGGCTGTTTATGTTCAATTTGTACAGGTTTTCCTGTTAGTAAGGATTCCTTCGCAGCTTTCGCAATTCGCTCCGCTTGTAACCCATCATTACCACTGCAAATAACAGCTTGTCCTTCTATAATTGACTTTGTAAATTGTGTTACTTCCTCAATGTAAGCCTGCGTGTAACGCTCTAAGAAGAAATAAAGCGGCTTATCTTTTACAACACCTTCTGTTTTTGACACTTGAACTGTTGTCGGGCAGCAATTATCCGCAGCAACCGCGCCTTTTTCACCAAACACTTCCACACGCTGGTCATATCCATAAACAGCTTGGCGGCTATTATCAATTACCCCTAAAGCTCCATTCGCAAATTTTAATGTGACAATTGCAGTATCAACATCATTTACTTCCTGAATGGATGGATCAATTAATGTTGTTCCATATGCAAATACTTCAACAACTTCACTATTCATCACATACCTAGCCATATCAAAATCATGAATCATCATATCCATAAACAATCCACCTGAAGAACGAACATATTCTATACTTGGCGGTTGTGGATCTCTAGACGTAATTTTTAAAATATGTGGGTGTCCCACTTCTCCTTGTTGAATAAGATCATAGACTTTTCTGAAGTTAGGATCGAAACGGCGGTTAAAACCTACTTGAAGTGATGCTCCTTGTTCTTTTACTACTTCTAATGCATCTAATGTTTCTTCTACTGAGAAACTAACAGGCTTTTCACAGAAAATATGTTTTTTCGCAAGAGCCGCTTCTTTAATAATTTGCGCATGTGTATTTGTTGGTGAACAAATAAATACAGCATCAATTTCTGGATCTGCTAATAAATCCTGATAGTTTGTAGTCAGAGTGGAAATCCCTTTATCCTCGGCCCACTTTTCTAGATGATTAATCGCTACATCTGAAACCGCTTTAATTTTTACTTGTGGCATAAGCTGCAAATTATCAACATGCAGTTTCCCAATTCGTCCAGCACCAATAATCCCAATCTTTAAAACGTTCATATGATTTCTCCCTCTATATTAAAATTTAAGAAACGAAATGAAAGTCTATAGGGTTTAGCGTATCAAATCAGTTAAGCGCTTTCCCTATTTTTCTTCATTATACACACTTGATTCTAAATTGAAAACATTTTTATTTTTTCGAATACTTTTCTTTACATCTGAATTTTACATTCCCTCAATATACGTATTACATAAAAATAAAAATTAATAATTAGAAATACACACTCTAAAAAGCTACAAATATATTCTTTTAAAATACTGATATAACAAAGAAAACAAAGCCCTTCAAAGTCTAAACTCCTATCTATAAGGTATTTCTTTGTTTTCATATTCACCATTATTTTATTGTCCGATAAGTAAATAGAATGCCCCTATAAAAGAAAGTTGTAAATTGTCAAAAAATTTAATTGACGACCTCATAATGTAAGCGTATACTTTTTTTATCAAAAAGAATTAAGCGCTTAACCAAAAAATAACTTATCGGTGGTGGGAGAATGAACGCTATTAGTTCAAACAAAACATTTATGGACAGGATTGGAATCCCTTCTAATTTAACTTGGGGATACATAGGGATTATTGTTTTTATGATTGGGGACGGTTTAGAACAGGGATGGTTATCCCCTTATCTCGTTGAAAAAGGATTAACGCTAGAACACGCTGCTTTCCTGTTTACTATTTACGGAATTACTGTATCTGCTTCTTCTTGGTTTTCGGGGGTATTTGTACAAATGTGGGGACCAAGAAAAGTCATGACGTTTGGTTTAGTATCATTCATTTTAGGTTCAATCGGGTTCATAGGTATAGGAATTCAACATATGAATTATCCCGTAATATTAATTTGCTATGCCCTACGAGGGTTCGGTTATCCTTTATTTGCTTATTCTTTTCTAGTTTGGGTATCTTACAGTACTCCTCAACAAATGCTTTCAAGAGCAGTTGGCTGGTTCTGGTTCGTATTCCAGCTGGGGCTTAGTGTTATAGGAGCCTTTTATTCTAGCTATATGGTTCCTAAAATCGGAGAAATCGCTACATTATGGAGTGCTTTAATTTTTGTTGTCGTCGGTGGATTATTCTCAATTGTTGTAAATAAGGACAGGTTTAAAGCACAAACCGTAAGCGCTAACAAATTAAGTGAATTACTAAAAGGCATTACCATCGCATTTGAAAATCCTAAAGTTGGTATAGGTGGTATTGTAAAAATTATAAACTCGGCCGCTCAGTTTGGATTTGTTGTTTTCCTACCTACCTATATGATGAAATATAATTTTACGATGACTGAATGGCTTCAAATTTGGGGTACTCTATTCTTTGTAAATATGGTGTTTAATATTATTTTTGGTATTGTTGGAGACAAGTTTGGTTGGGTAAATACAATTAAATGGTTCGGAGGAGTCGGTTGCGGAATTGTAACTCTTGCACTCTATTATGTACCAAAAATGGTAGGACATAATTATTGGGCAATATTATTTGTTGCCTGTTGCTACGGAGCAACACTCGCCGGTTATGTACCTCTTACAGCATTAGTCCCATCTTTATCTCCTGAAAATAAAGGAGCTGCAATGTCTGTTTTAAATTTAGGTTCAGGATTATCAGCATTTGTTGGACCATTAGTAGTAACTGCCTTCATCGGGCCATTAGGTGTTGGCGGCGTGATGTGGATTTTTGCTGGTTTGTACTTCTTTGGTGCATTTTTAACTCATTTCCTTACTATTCCAAAGGAAAATGAGATGGATCAGGATTTAAATACGAAAAGCGGTGAGCAATTCTCTGTCTAAATCCTATATATAAAAGAAGGTCATCCTAACTATACTTAGTTACGATGACCTTCTTTTGTTACATTCAAATAGACTTGTAAAAAAGTTATCATGTAATATCCTTTACTGAGGATCGCTCTACTAACTGAGGAATAATTGTAATTTTTTGCTTAGCATGCTCCTTCATTTCCATCGTTTTTAGCAGTTGTTCAAACGTACAGGCTGCCATTTGTTTAATTGGCTGCTCAATTGTTGTTAACCCTGGATCTGCAATCTCAGCATAGATTGTATTATCAAATCCGATTATTGATAAATCTTCCGGAATTGAAAGTCCTTGTTTTCTTGCTTCATTCATAAGGCATATAGCAATCAAATCTGTACAAGCAAAAACGGCTGTAGGTCTGTTAGGCAAATGAAGTAACTCTTTACTTGCACGTTTGCTATCTTCCACTGTCGAATAGCAACTAATGATAGCCTCATCATCTAACGAAATCCCTGAATCCGTAAGGGCTTGTTTGAAACCATTCAATCTCCCTAAGCTACTTTTTCTATCCTTCTCCATCATAATCGTTAAAGATGTATGGCCTTTCTGTGTTAGATAACTTCCAGCTAGATAGCCTCCCCTCATATCATCAGTTGTCACAACATGAGTCGTGATGGAAGGATGATCTACAGTGAATAATACAAGTGGCAAATCTCGATTCACGATTTTTTTTACAAGTTTATAATCATTTAACTCCGTTGCAATAATAATGCCATCTACTTGCTTTTTAAATAATAGATCAATGTACTCGTGTTCACGTTTTGTTTGATGGTCTGTACTACATAAAATGAGTGTATACCCTGATTCTCGTGCACTATTTTCAAACGCTCTTGCTACTTCAGCAAAAAATGGGTTTGAGATATCTGGGACAAGTACCCCAATTGTATATGTTTTTTTGCCTGTTAACGCTGCTGCTACACTACTTGGCTGGTAATCTAGTTCATCCATTACCTGATTTACTTTGTTTATTGTTTTTTCACTAATACGCCCAGTTTGATTAATTACCTTGGATACAGTCGCTATTGATACACCTGCTTTTTCCGCAACATCATAAATTGTTGGTTTCACTTTAATTATCCCTTCTTAATCATCTTTTTCTATATTTTATCATAAAAATATTTTGCTTCTTGGTACACAGGAGGAATTTTTTAATGAATTTACCGGAAGAATTCTCCTTCCTCAAGCGTGTGAAGGGCGATAGCCAAACCGTAGGGGGAGATGAATTTCGGTTTGGTATAGCAAAAAACTTTTGATATACTAGCTATCTGAAGTTCTTTGATAGCTTGATATAGGAGGTTTCAGGAAGAAAATAGAGTACGAAAACCAAGCTATTCGGTAACTGCTTAAAATATCAACCGTATACAGAGAGCGTCCCAGCGTTGAACATCTAGATGTAACGCTCAGGGAGTCGAAAGGTTTCTTTCATCGTGGAGCTGAGAAGCTCCCAATTCAAGCTTTGCTAAGTGGCAAGTAGTTCACTAATATCTCTAATAATTACATTCATAAAAATAAAGAAGAGTCCTGTATTAACAGGACTCTTCTTCTATAGTTTCAACATAATTGTTCCTCAATTTATAAGCATAAAGGAGATGGTTTTATACATGATTCCTTAGAAGAAACCGAAAAGAGTTTCTTCTTTGTTAATATAAATTGAAACTAAATTAGATTTTCAAAATATCACCAATCAATTTAATCTCTTCTCCATCAATAACTATCCCATCACCATCTTTACAAGCATAAATCTCCCTACTTTTCAACTCAGAATAATCTTTTAATAAATCTAAATATTTCTCACTTTGTTCCTCGCTCCAATGAGGCATAAAATCAAAATCTACAATACCTAGGGACTTTCTATCCTCTAGTCCTATAATATCCTCGTCTAAAAATTGGGCTGTATCAATACTTTTAGTTGTTATTATACTACCAGCACTAACACCAATCAAAACTCCACCATTTTTCAAATATGATTTTAATGAATGCAATAAATTTCTTTTTCTTAAGGAATATAAAAAGCGGAATGTATTTCCACCAGAAAGATGTATTCCATCATAATTAAATATGTCATTAACCTTTCTTTCATCGTATTCTTTGTCTAAATCAAAATATTTCACATTATTAATTCCTAAATATCTATAATATTTAACTACATAATTAAAATATTTTCCTGTTACATCTGAAGATGCTCGAAGATATGCTAATGAAGGATTTTCTTTATTTAACAACCTTAATAGTTCATAATCCAATTTTCTATCTTCTTGTACTTGATCACTGTATAATACTATTTTTCTCATTAAACTCCCCCCTATTTTCTAGTTAATAACTCATCGATTTTTTCTGAGTTTTTCGATCTTTATCACACAAAAAATAATACCAATTTCTTTATAATCTTTCATATAATGGACTGAATTCTTCCCTTTTCAATTTCTTCAAACTTGCTATAAGAAGATCCTGGTATTTTTTTGGAATTTTCATTCTTTTTGAATATACTATTTCATTGGTTAACTCTATTAATTTCCCCCTCATAACCTTTTGCCCATAGACATAAAGAATAATTCCTAAAACGAAATACATTAACAGCTTAATCTTTAACGCATTATTACTTGTTACAGCCAGATTAATAGTGAAAATTATAAGCGCATTACCAAAACCACTAATAACGCTTTATAGATAACAAAAATATTCCCTTATCGTTGTCTTTTTTGAAAAAGCTTATAAATACTAAGTATATATACACTAACCATACACTGGTAAAAACAAAATAAAGTGCAACTTCAATACTATTAGGAAGCCATACAAAAACAAATTCCCATGATACTCCTCTATACAGGACATATGGAATTAAATATATACAGTAACTTATTCCCAGCATGAACAGAAAAGAAAAAACAAGCTTTAACAAACTCTTTTTTCCATTTGTATTTAAATACCTTTGTTTATTTAATATTGCTTTTAATGCTTTTAATGTAAAAAATAATATGCTTAAAACTATTAAAATTGAAATACATATAATTACACTAGCTATTGTATCTGCGCCTTTATTTAAATCTATTATATTTTTATTGTAAGTGCCCTCTTCTAAAATCTTATTAATACCTTGACCTATAAGTTCTACATATTGTGAGTTCGTATTACTTAGTACTGCAACCCCGACTTTATCCTTAGGATTAAATACTATAAATGAAGAATAGTTAGGATTATTCCCGGCATGTGAAATTTGATTTTCACCCTTTGGATAAATGAACCAACCACTAGCATAGAATGATCCATCACTTAATGGTCTAACTGTACGATTGGCCTCTTGAGATTTTCCAACTATGTCTTTATCAAATTTCAAATCATTTAAAGTGCCCAGCTGAATCTTAAGCCACTTAGCCATATCTTGAGCACTGGAGATAATATACCCAGCCGGCTTATTCCCTCTATACACAGGCGCATCATATACATCATTTTTTAAGAATTCGAGTTTATACCCTTTAGCGATATATTCATTAACAATCTCATTTTTATAAAGATAAGTATTATGTAAACCCAATGGCTTTAAGACATTTTCTTCAATATAGCCTTCATAAGATTTCCCTGTCACTTTTTCAATAACCAACCCTAAAACATCATAATTTATAGTTGCATACTGGAAATCCTTACCTGGTTCACTATCTAATTCTATATTAATTAAGGTTTTAACTGTTTCTTCAAGTGCATTATCTTCATTAGAAACTGGTATCTTATCTATCGTTTTAAAAGGTATACCACTTGTTTGATGTAATAATTGTTCTATAGTTATTGAAGCTTCCTTACCTTTATATTTAACTTTTAACCATGGTATATATTTAGTTACTTCATCTTCAAGTTTAATTTGTCCATTTTTTTCTAAATTAAAAATTCCCAAAGCAGTAAATGCTTTACTATTAGATCCTATTTCAAACAGGGATTTAGAAGTAACTGACTTTTTAGCATCTATATCTGAATATCCAAATCCTCTTTGATAAACAGTCTTATCACCTTTAACTAAGGTAACTGCTAGTCCTGGAACCTTACCTTTATCCATATTTTCTTCTATAAACTTTTCTATCTTTAGTTTTGTATCATTTGTTAATAAACTTATCTGCTCAACCTCTTTGTCTAATGCATATCCCTTAAGTGGTAATACAACTATACTGAGAAAAACACTAAGTATAACTAACAAGTATCTTAATTTTTTCATAATAATATACCCCTTGCGTAAATTCTAATTAAACAACGCATCTAAATCTTCTTGTGAAATTTCTACAGCATCAAAATCCGATGGAGTGAACTCCTTGAAATCCTTTTCTATGCACTTATGTAAAATTAGCTTCAAAGTATTCACATAACTTTCAATAAACTTTTGGATCGTTTCATCTTTAAATCTATTTTTACTGTAGATAATATTTATCTTTAGTGCACCATTTACCACCATAGCCTCTATATCCATTAGTGCTGTCAATGAATTATTCTTGTCCCTATTTAACGCAAATTCAATGTTATTTAGATTTAATTGATTCTCATCAATTATATTGTCAAAACCTCCAAGATAATTGAATCTTATATACTTGACTTCTTGTTCTTTAAATTCTCTATTTAAAAACTTAAGAATGCTATAATTAAATCCTTTATGGAATTATTTCCAATACTACGAATAGATTGGTAACAGCCAATCTGTATCCATAATGAATCTCTAATTTTCTTGAATTCTCCCTGAGGCCAGGCGGTTATTTTTTCTAACGGCCTTTCTTGTATGGATTATAAATATTTGCACATACTATTAGCGGAATGGTTGAATCATTGTCATTGAAAATGTTCAGCGCTTCCGCTCCTTAAGAGAACAGTCTACGCAACTGTTCTCTTTCCTATTTCCTTTTTTCACACATATAATATGACAAGCATTATTAACTACGCTACAATCAATCGCATTACAACATTCTCAACGTTTCCTCAACAATTTCTCAATATTTTTCATGGACAACAGTACACTTTCTCAACAGTTTTAATATCTTAATATTAAATACTGAAAGAAGATGTTGAAAAATGACTTGGTTCATTATTTTAGGATTTATGCTGATTTTAATAATAAGCGGTTTTCATGCACATAGTATTCATATCATTTTCAAAATAGGTTCAGATACAAAAGCTGTGCCAAGTTGGTCTTTCGTTAATAAAATAAACTTCCAAACATTAAAAGAATTAATAAAAGGACTAAATAAGGATACACTTAAAATCCTTACAATAGGAGAACTTGTTATTCCTTTAAGTTTCTTTAATAGATTATTTAGTAAAACATTAATTTTTCAATTCCTATTCTTTTACTCTCAATACTTAAACTAACGTAATATGAGATGGGTTAAAAAATAACAATCACTACGCGTAGCAAGCCAACAATCGATCGCCTATGATGTGAACCTGAAGAATTAAACAAAAATTTAGCGGCTGTTTCAATGTGAGTCCGGTATTGTACTGGACTCATTCCTTTTAAGTGTACTTTGATTTTTTTTGCGATTGTAATGACCTCTATAATTATCTAATACTATCTTAATCTGTTCCATACCTTCGAATTTTGTAAGATAAATTACTTTTACTTTGTCTTGTTCTGTAATTCCATCTCTTTTTGAAGGAAGGCCTTTAACTTTTTTAAGTAATCGATTTCCATACATAAACATTCATTTTCATCTTTTAATGCCTCTATAGCCTCTTCAATAGCTGCATTATCTAACTTCGATCTTGTATTTGTAATTCCCATAGCTGGATCCCCTTTCTTCTTTTATATAGGAAATCCATGTCTTATAAATCATATATTTCCTTTCATCTACGAACTATTTCAATGAATTCCTTAAGAAAAACGATTCATTTATTTCCTTTGTTTTTAATCTATTTCTAAATATTTCAGATCTACCCATTGAAAAAGATTATATTCATTCCATATTTCTCTCTCCTAAATAAATCGTAGTACATACTATCCCCAACACACTTATAGGTTTTTATATTTTTTAACAAAATCTTCTTACATTTAAATAGGCATACTACTTTATTTTGTCAACTCCATCTATATTGATAAATATAAAAAATCAAATTTATTTGACATTTCAATGACTTATAACAGGAAAATATATACATTAAATAAAACCTGATATATCTTTAATTTGTAAGTTGTAGTTAGTTGGCCAACTTTCCATACAATTTAATAATTTAAAATATGGGGGATCTAACATGAATCAAGTATTAAGGAAAAGTAAGAAAAAAATGATGTATCTAGTTGGTTCACTTCTAATTTCTCTATCAATGTTTTCAACTACTAGTTTTGCAGCTACAGAAGGTGCTGTAAAAAGTGTTACAAATAGTACCTATACTGGGATTGCAGCTGATATAAATCTACCAAAATCAGTTGTTGTTAAAGATGGATATGTGAATTGGTATTTAGGTATTGGAGCATCTAAAGTTGAGGGTGGTATTTCCAAAACACCAAGTGGATATAAAGTATTTCTAAATTCAGGGTATAATGAATCAGGTCAAAACAGTAAGTATTGGAACACACAGTATGATACATCAATTAAAGATGGTGACCGAGTAAACCTTAAACTCGTTAATAACGGAAATGGTACGGTTACTATGTATGTAAATGGAAGCCCTAGATATGCAAATCAGCCTGTATATGGCTCATTTTCTCAATATGAACCAGTAAAAATGGTTCAGGGGGTTGAAGATACTGGACGTAATTCCTTTAGCCAAGCTAGCTTTTCAAACGTACTTCTAAGAACAGATACATCTGGGGCTGCCTACAAAAGTTGGAACAGTTCAATTTCTTCCTCATTTTCAAGGCACGGTACTTATGGTAACAATTTCACAGTTTATTCTCAAGTACCATTAAGCGCAAGTTTACGCTAGAGGTGTTATTTGAATAATAATGTTTTTGTGAAAAAAGTAGTTGCACTTGCAGCTACTTTTTTTATATAAAGTACATTGTAATAGATATTCACGCCAATATAAATGACATCTTTCAACTTTTTCAAAAAATAAGCTGTTTTTTTAATGTTATGTACAAAAAACGTAGAAATATTTAATTTCTACGTTTTTTATAGGTTAATCAATTCATTTACTATTACAATTCCTCAAATTCATCAATTTCAGCTTTACGCTTTAGAAATAGTTCCATATCCTTATTCTCTCTTTCTATTAAACCAAGAGCATGTGTATTATCCAAGGCTAACTCTTTATATCCCCATATATAATCTATAGTTGTATCTTTAACATGTCTATGTTCTGCACAATACCATTCTAAAGGTTGTAGCGCATCGGATATTTTAAATAGTTCTGCTGGATACCATGATGGCATATTTTCACGTTCTCCTAAGATTAAATATGTTAATTCACCACTTTGTAATTTGCAGATTCCATAAACAATATACTCTTTTTCAATGGTTAAATTAAATGTTTCCTCTGTTACCTTAGATAGGTCATTACCGGTATTATATAAACAAGTTACTTTCATAACATATTCCCCTTATTTATTTTTATCTTTAAACTTAAAATTCAACCATTTCCCCTGCCCCACATCTAATGCTTGATTATAACAAGCATATCGTTTAAAAAGAGATTCATAATATTGCAGAGGTATAGAAACGGATTGAAGTATGAAGGACCAATATAAAAACGAATTAAATTGATATAATATAAACCGCAGAAATCAAATATTTCTACGGTTTTTATGTTTACTTAAGGCTCTTTAAATTATTTTACAACAATATAGAACTTACCAGGCATTTCATTTTGTGCATCTTGAAATATTTTTAAAATTAAATCTGCATAAGGTCCTAACATCTTTTGAGTACTCTTGAAAAATTCCCATTCTATTGTTATAGGAAGACCTATAAACCCAGTTAAACAATCCCACAAAGCATCCGCATTTTCCCCATAAAAACTAGGGAAATCTAATTGTTTTTTTAATGTTTGATGCAATACTTCTTTACTAGTGAATTTTCTTCCATCCAATTTTACTATTTCCATAAATTTAATCCCTCTATTTCCTATTCTACTTCGGTAAACGTTTTATAATGATCCGAAGTCTTATACACTAATCCATCACTAGAATAAATAATTCTATCATTTCCTCCATACCCTGATATATAATTTATATTCGCTTCATCCCAAGTCCTATTTGGAGCACTTGGTAATAAACCTTCATTATTACGGTAAATATAACTTAATATGCAGACGTTTGGTTATGCCTCACTTTTTTATATCATGTTCAAGGTATGCAAGGTGTTCTAGGTCTTAAAAATAAAAAGGATCAAAAAAATGACCCTTTTTATTATTTTAAAACTTAGTCTGTAATGAAAAATTGGGTTTAAAAGCAACTTGTAATAGTTGTTTTTCACTTTCATCGTAAACTTTCAAAGTATTTTCCCAAGTTTTTATTTTATTTACATTAACCACTACAATATCGTAAATAACCGATTTTAAGTTCTCATGCGTCAATTCAAAGCTTACATAATTTTCATGAACAGATATAAATAATTCCAAGGTATATCCTAACGTATCTATCGATTTGTAACTAAATATACTTGCATCAGCATCTATAACCTCATGTTCATTGCAGAAAATCTCTAACAATTCCAATTCATCATAAATAATTCCCATCGCAATGGCTCCTTTTATCCTTAATAAGGGACAACAGGTTACTACATCACCTTTACCATTAGTAATGACCCTAACGTCACGGCCAGTGTACCCCACGCATAATCTTCTGGACCATATGGTCGCTAGCATAGTTAAACAATAATATAAGTATTTAAATAGGTTTACAAAAAGCATGAAACTAAGCTACGAAAATGAATTTTATTAATACGAATTTCTTGTTTTACCTATTAAAATTGAAGTATCTTTTCAATGTATAATGACCTCTTCATAAATCGTGAACGGGGTATAGAAACGATTCAGGTTATGAAAGGAAACTCTAGGAAAATATTCAAATTGATACAATAAAAACCGTAGAAAATAATTATTTCCCACGGTTTTTTATTAGAATTCTCTAATATTAATGGCAAAGTGCGGTTTGAATCTCAATTCTATCGCTTTTTTTTCTTCAGAGCACTGAATATAAAGTATATCATTACGGGTATAGACACGTTCTACGGATTCCATATTAACATCAAATACACATCCTTCATTATAAGAAAGACTTAAATTAAAAAGTCTTCTGGTTCACTCTCGAATAGCTCTAAAAGTTCGTATTCATCATATTTAATATCCACTATTTGTAACCAACCTTTTGCAACGTAAAATATTATTTATTTGTCCTTCTTTGCGGGAACAGCTGTTATTACATCCCCGTTGTCATTAAGTATAACATAACCATCTGCTCTACTATGTTTCCAAGTTCCTGGTTTATCACCCGGAGAACGAGAACCAGTTTTGATAATATCTTCAACCACATTTGGTGTCATACCACGAGGATCAATTTTAGAAAATAGTTCGTTATATTCTTTAGATCCTGGTTTATATCCCTTTTTAGCAGCCATTTCCCGAGCTCTTGAATTAAGTTCTTACTTATCTATTCCTGTTCTTAAGGGCGATTACCTTTATGTTAAAGTTAGTGAAGTAGGTACACCGGATTCATATTCAGAAGCTTTAACTATTAATGGTATTAGATATGCAGGAAGTTCTTTAGACGAAGTCAGTTCTTATACTGGTCCATTCGGATCTGAAAAAACATTTAGATTACGTATCAAAGATTCGTACATCTTCTCAAATACACCAAATTCAACAAACACTATAGCTTTTGAAGCTAGAGTTCCTTTCTCAATGCAAGTATTATCTAAAAGCATATCGGTTCATGTAGAATAATTTATAACATTATCATTAAATAAAAAATACATCCTTATAAGGATGTATTTTTTATTTAATAGAAACATAATTTGAACTTACCATTATAGAAAAAGCGGCATCATAAAAATGGTGAACTTAATATTGTTCAAAGTTACTTATACTTATCCCCCAATTAATTGTACAATCTACCCTTTTCATCTACTAAGTTCTTTTACTAAAGAATAGAAACTAAAAAGAAATAGAAATGAATCTTTTTTATTATTTTGTTCATCTTTTTTCGTTTTAGGAGGGCTTTTATCTTATGGCTTGGTAACAATATGAAGGGAGCCTAAGTTTATAAACCCCTGTAGTTACTACATACTAGCAACAACTTTTTGAATTTTAGGTTACTGTGATGTATAATTACCAAAGAAATCTAAGGAGTTATATATATGGGTAATATAAAAATAATAGCTGAGGTTCTGAGTATTGGGTTACAAATTGGTTTATTTTCAAAAACTGAAATAATTGATTGGGCTGATCAGACAATTGAAGCATTAGATAGCCCTTCTATTGAAATTATAGAAGTTTCTCTATCTAGTAATGATAAGTTGGTTGACATCGTACCTAAATTAAAAAACGTAAAAGGAACGTATGATAAAAAATTACCCGTAAAAATAATACTGGGACTGTTATGGGATAAATTTATTCTAAATGAAGAAAATGTATTGAAAATAAAACCATTTATATTTAATTTGATACATAATAATTGCTGTGAGGAATTCAGTTATGTAGATGAACAGCTATATAACTTTAATGAGGAAATTAATTTAGCCGCAGATAATATATATGGGAATCTAGAAGATATTAGTCAAGAATTAAAAAGCTTTTTATCTCCTTATAAAGACTTTAGTAAATACTTTAGTTTTTGGGGATAAAGGGCCAGGAAAGCTGCAAAGCTAGCGTAAAGCGCTAAATTCCCTCAAGGCATCTCAAAAGCTGAACAATTATTTAATATTCCTATACTATTCAACTTACAACAAAATACATCGTAAAATATATTTTACGATGTATTATAAAAGCGAAATCGTCATCAGTTTTCTAATCTATATATTTATGAGGAGCTTTACCATTCACGATAAACTCTTCAATTTTAGTACCGTTCTTTTAATCGAATACTATACGTCTTAAACATACAGTATACAAATCATTACACTTACTTTTCTTCACCGCTTGCTTGCATGGAATTAAACGTCCAATTTAATTTCAATGCATCTCCCTGAAATACATTTTGGTCTTCACCACTATCTACAAATGTGAACATTACATAAAAGGTATCATCATCACCAGGAGCAAGTCCATTTCCTTCTCGATCTACAATACCTTTCTTTACAAGGTCAGGAATACTTCCATTTTCCGTAGCTACCTTTAATTCAGATAATGTAGTAGACCAAATTGGAACCTCATTTTTATCCAAATTCCACAAGAAGTCCACACGGATATGATCACCAAAATCAGCATTTCCATTATCCCCCTTCGCATCGATTACACTGTAATCTGTCAGGAGTTTCACATCTCCTATTGCTAAGGTTCCTTTGTTAACTAATTGAAAACCACGCTCCATTTCATCACCCGGTTTCAGATTGTCGACATTGATAACCACTTCAGGATTTACACTCAAATCTAAAGTACCCGCTGCAAACGTGTTTTGTGATACTTCCTTATCACTAAAATACGCATATGTTCCCCCACCAATTAAAGATAAGCCCAGTGCTGCAGTTATAACACCCATACCAAGTTTTTTCTTTATGCTCATTTCACAAGTCCCCCTATTTTTAAAGTTCAAACTACAATCCTTATTTTCATCCCACAAACAATAATCATTAAGCAAATACCTTGTTCCATAACGAAAGTAAATACTCTTTAAACTAGTCACTTCACGTACCCCAACGACTATTACTTTTAAAATAACCGGTAATGTTACCGTATATCATTACCGGTTATTTGTTAGCCAATCTCATTTCATTTACTATTCATTGTCTGATTGCATTATTTACTCTAGAAGTTTGTCCACTTATTTTTTTGGTTCTAAGCCAATAGAACGTAAGATTTTATCTAATGTCACTGGCCCTACATTTTCTTTCGGTTTCTGATTTTCTTTAGCATCTGGACCCTTTTTCAAGAAGTTTTTCTCGATAAAACGAATATCTGTTTCATCTACAACACCATCTTGATTTATATCTCCATCTTTTACAGATACTGTTCCTTTTCCATACGATAAAGCTGCTATTCTAGCATCTTGAATATCAACCATTTTATCGCCATTTACATCACCTGCAGGGTTATCATCTATGTCAGCTCTAAAGTTTTGTCCTACTAATTCTCCATCCTGCATTTTCCCTATTTTTGTTGTTAATTTACTATTTAAATGACCTGGCATTTCTACGAAAATATCATATTCTTTATCGCTTACTGGAACACTATGAATCTCAAAATGCCCGTTATCATCAATCGTTCCTGTATATTTCTTTCCATCCTTGCCAACTGCGTACACTTTTGCTCCTAGTTTTGTATAGTCTTTCTTACCTAAATAGCCCTCTTCATTCAAGAAAGCTTCCGGACCAATATATCCTGTAACCGTTGAATGTTTCGAAACAATCGCAAAAGATTTATCTTTAAACACAGGAATCTCATTGCTTTCTGTTGCACCAACTTTTGTATAAGAGAACTTATCTACTCCAAATGCAGTTAAATCATTAAAGTATTCATCACTCGTCATCTCGAATGTAACATCTAAAAATGGTGTATCTCCATCTAATCCTTTAAATTCTTTTCCTTCCAATGACGCGCCAACTTTTACCTTGTTTTCCCAAGCTCCTTCTTCACTTACCTTCGGATCTTCTAATTTAAGGTTCAGTCCATGTTGTTTTACATATTCCGTAAGTGCTGGATTTGGTTTCACATCTGTAAATTTAAAGAGCTGCTTGTAATAAGGAATTTCAAATGTACCTGACATAAGCTGTTTTACATTATTGAGATTCAAAGTTAACGTAATTTTTTCACCTAATTTTATTTTATCTTTGTCATAACTTGGAACAGCGTATTCTGTCCCTTCTTTTACAAAGACATAATCTTTATATCCAGTTGCCATATTCCCCGCAGTGGCAAGGTCATATCCAAATAATCTTAAATTTAACGGCTCATTTATTTCCTCTGGAAGTACTCCAAATTTAAAATCACCATTTGCTTGAATTGTATTCAACCAACCTGATGGGAAGGCTGAGTTTTGATAATATACAATTTGATTCGCTTTTTGATCATACTGCAAGCCTTTTGCTTTTAATGCATCTACTGTAGAATCATAAATATTACCATGCACCCATAATGCATGTTGGCCGTCTTCTTCTTTAAACATAGAATCATTTACTTCGTGTATACCAGGTTGTACATCCTTAAATTTCATTTCCGGTATAACATTATCAATGATAATGCTATCGCCTTTTGTATACGATTTTCCTTCCTTATCATATCCAACGAAGTTTAATTCGTAATCTCCATCAGGCAACATAACAGGTTTATCCCCAATTGGATGAGCTGGATCCCCTGTAAATGGAAGTACATACCCTCCCATACCAGAAAACATCATATATTCAACATTCGGTGTTAGACTACTTGCATCAAGTGTACCAACGACTCCTAATGCCTTCCCTGTCTTACGGTCCTTCACAACTGCATCAATAGTTTCAAGAGGACTATTTACTTTAAATGTCAAAGGCGAACTTGGTCTCTCCATAAATGGATGGAATTTCGATGCATCTGTTGCCATTGCATCTCTCAGTAAATCTACAGACGCAATCCCTTTTTCTGTGAATTTAACTGCAAATGGTACTTGATATACTTCTTTTTCATTGCTTTTATTTGAAATATGAATATATCCCTCATATCTACCAAATTCAGCGTTATCTGGAATGATAATTTCAGGGCTAATTTCTTCTGATGTACCAGGAGCTACTTTAATAGAATCTTTTACGTTTAGCTTCACACCATTCTTCGCTGCATCTTGCACACCTACACTTGTAGGTGAAAACTCCACTTCTAATTTAAACTCTTTCCCCTCTGTTTTACTGCTGTTCTTTATTAAGACTTTTCGACTATCTTTAATAGGTCCATTTTCGAGTTGGTTTTTATACCCAAATGCAATAGAACCTGTTTTTTCTTCAATTTCTACTTCTTCATCATCTACAACGTTGGATGTTTTATCGACAACCTCGATAGATGTATCCGCATGAACTGCACGATATGCATCAATTCGTCCTGAGCCCACTTCAAATACAGAACGCTCTTCTTTTAGGTCAACCGCGGTATTCATAAGTGCTTCTTTTACTTCAAATGGACTATAGTTTGGATGTTCTTGTAAAATGAGTGCTGCAACTCCTGCAGTATGAGGAGTTGCCATAGATGTACCTGACATACGTCCATACGCTACCGGATAATTTTCTCCATCCTTTGGATCATTAATATATTCAGGGACAGTTGAGAAAATAGACACACCTGGTGCTACAATATCTGGCTTAATATCATCTGTTTTAGTTGCAGGACCACGGGAGCTAAAATCAGCTAAGTGATCTCCCTCTGTTTTTATATTACTAAGTTCCCCAAACGCTAACGACACATCTCCTTGTACAGCTTTTGCTTGTAATTTCTCACCATCTACTTTTGTTAAGCGGAACGAAGGAATAGATGAAGTACTTTCCCCAAGATAACTTGTAATTTCCCCATCTACATTGTTATATACAATTACTGCCTTTGCACCTGCTTCCTTAGCATTTTTAATTTTTTCATCAAATGTAATCTCACCGCGTTGGATAAGAGCTAACTTCCCTTTCACATCTTTCCCTGTAAAATCACCTGATTTCCCAAGCCCTGTATATACAACCGATAAGGATTGTCCTTTCAAATCTTCAATCTTATCAGTAAAGCTTTTTCCAAGTAGCATCATCTTATCTACATGTACATCACCTGCATCGGCGGAAAACGTTGGGATATTCATTGCAGCGTCACTGGCTCCAACTGTAATTGGAAGTGCCGCTGCACTAGGTGATCCAATGGTACCTTCTCCCGGACCACTATTACCGGCTGCTACTACTGTAACAACACCAGCTAACATCGCATTGTTCACTGCGACAGAGGTAGGATATAACGGATCATTAATAGATGCTCCTAGTGATAAATTAATAACATCCATATCGTCTTTCACTGCTTTATCAATCGCAGCAAGAATACCGCTTGTTTGTCCACTTCCATATGGACCTAATACGCGATATGAATATAAATCTACATCTGGAGCAATGCCCTTCACTGCATAATCCACACTATTCTGTTTGTCTGCAGCAATTGTCCCAGCTACATGCGTACCATGGGATGTATAATATGCACTTCCCTCATAAATCTCAGGATATCCTCCAGAATTTTGCCAATCCTTATACGTTGTCTCCATTGGATCAGCATCATTATTAACAAAGTCCCATCCTTTTATTGAGTTCGGATCTATTTTACTCGGATCTTCACCTTGTTTTGCACGATACCCTTTATATGCATCTTTCAAATCCGGGTGGTTGTAATCAATTCCTGTGTCCAGTACACCTACCTTAATTCCTTTACCTGTTATTTTTTCATCATGCAGCTTGTCCACACCAATTTGCGGTACACTATCTGCCATTTTCGGTTCAACAGCAGTCTTAGCTGTGTCTTTCGGCAAATCAATTTTAACCTCATGATCTTCCCATACGCGCTTAACAATACCGGTACGAACTAAGTCTTCGATCATATTTGCTGGTAAAGAAATCGCTACACCATTAAAAGCATTTTTATATTCTCTTGTTATCTTTGCAGAATTTACAGTTGTCCCTTTCTCTTTATTCTTTTGAAGCTGTTCAAGCTCTGCTTTAAATCCTTTATGTGATGCTTCTACCTTTTGTTCCGCATTTGAAAGAGCTACCTTTTTCCCTTTAGCCGCTTGTTTTAGTACTTCAATTTTGCTAGGTGCTTGCTTAAATTCTATAATCACATTCACATTATCAGGACTTGCTGTATTGATACCTGGCGAAATAACAAAACCTGGTTTTGTATCTAACGTTTTTAAGGCATTACGTTGTTCCTTTGTAAGGCCTTTTAAGATAGCATTTGCATCATCAATTCCAGTTAAAGTAGATGTATTTACCTCTTCCGCTAATACGTTATATGGAATTCCTTGAGACAATAACATTCCAACTGTTAACGTTCCAATAAGAATCTTTCCAAATTTCCCTCGTTTCATATTGTATCTCCCCCTTAGACATATTATTTTTGAAACAAATTGATTCTTACATTCCTACTTAGCATTGGAAAATCTATTAATCTTAATCTTTTGTATCATGAAAGATTTCCAACACTACTACCATCCCCATACCTCATATAGCTAACCACTCACTTTACTCTTTCTATAAGAGACCCCCATCATTTATTTCTAATAAAAGATTTTCACAAAATGAAATATTAACAAAGTTAAAATATAATTCTATTTTCATTATTTCACATTTTGATTATTCTGAAAATTGAACAAAAGGAGTATCTTTTCTCTAAGGATTCTATGCCTACATAGTACAAAAGAACTACCTTGTCCTTTATTCTTTGTGATACAGAATAAAGCGACACGATAGTTCTTTGATATATTTCTTATTTAATCTAGCGGAACCAATTGATTTCGTACTGCATAAATCACTGCTTGCGATCGACTTTTCACATTTAGTTTTTTAAAAATTTTATTGATGTGTATTTTAACTGTTTTATCACTAATATATAAAACTTCAGCAATTTCTTTATTACTAAGTCCTTTTACTAGTTCAAAGAGAATTTCCTTTTCACGCTCCGTCAGTTCATTTTCATTTGATTCTACTTTCATTTTTTGCTGATGATATGTAATTAATTTTTTAGTCATACGCGGATGAATAACTGAATCACCTCGGTATAACATTCGAATTGCTGCTACTACCTGATCTGATGATGAATCCTTCAATAAATAACCATCAGCACCGGCCTGGAGTGCATCCATTAAATACTCGTCATGTTCATACATTGTAAACACAAGTACACGGCAACTCGGATATTTTTTTTTCACTAACTCTGTAGCTTCAATCCCATTTTTCCCTGGAAGATTAATATCCATCAAAATACAATCTGGTCGGCACTCTTCTACCTTTCCCAATACTTCATCCCCAGAGCTAGCTTCTCCAACCACTTTCATATCAGATTCATCCTCTAGTATGCTCCTAATTGCATCCCGTAAAAAAGCATGATCATCTACTACTAATATTTTAATCATTTTACGCACCCCTTGTTTGTGAATCTGGAATTAACAGTGTAATTTCTGTACCTTTTCCTACAGAACTATCAATCTGTAAAGTAGCCCCTAATTGGTCAGCTTGTTCATTCATATGTAATATACCATAATGTGGCTCATTCTTCGTTTTAACCATAGACTCAAATAGTGAAAAGCCAACTCCATTATCCTTAACCCTTAAAAGCACGTGTTCACTTTGATAGCTGAGTAAAACATCAGCCTTTTTTGCCTGTGCATGTTTTACAATGTTTTGCAAACTCTCTTGTAATGTATCAAATATAACTCTTTCTTTTGAAAAACTAAGTGCACGTGCATAACCTCTTTCATGATAGGTAATGTCTAGTTCATATTCTTGTTTTAAAGATTTTATTTTACTTGCTATTGCCTGCTTAAGACCTAATTGTTCTGTCGGATATGGTTTTAAAGCATAAATTGAATAGCGAACTTCTCCTAGGCTTCCTCTTAAATCTTTTATGCTTTTCTCTACTACTTGCTGCATATCTTTTGATTTATCACGGTATTTTTTCTGCGCGGATTCTAGTTGGAATATCACCCCGGCTAATGTTTGCGCAATACCATCGTGAATTTCACGGGCGATTCTATTTCTTTCTTCTAAGATCATTCTTTTTTCCTGTTCAGAAATCAATATCCTTGTTTTAACAACGTTAGCTAATTGGTTAGAAAATGTAGCTAACGACTGTACATCCTCCGGAAAGAAACCTGCATTTCTACTTTTCCCTGCAACAAACATTCCGACTAATTCATCATTTACTATAAGAGGAAAATATACAAGTGAGCGTATAACACTATCAAATATTTCATCTCCAGGAGCCGTACCAATTTTCCAATCATTCAATACAAGATTTTTAGAAAGTTCCTCAAACCCCCTTAACTTTTCTGAATCATCAGGTATATCAGCGCAGACTTTCCCATCTTTTAACAGAATATTCCAGTTCTCATCATCTTTTGTCCAAATTACATATGCTTGTATGCCAAAAAAACCTTTAAGTGCTTGTTTAATATGTTTCAAGTTTCCTCCGGTTAATCCTCGACTAATTTCGGTCGTAATAAGAAATAACTCATATAATCGTTCCTTCTCCATCCTTATCCGTACAGAAAAAGAACTAATAACAGAAGTTGCTACAAGTGGAAAAAAGAAAAACAGTACTGTAATCTCGTTTACCTCCACACTATATGTACTAATTAATACGTGCATCAGTGCCGAATAAGAGAAACCAAAAGTTTCGCAAAGAAATACCGTTACAGTTTTTTTATACCACTGATGGATTGAATATGGCTGCGGAAGGAGTATCATTAACAAATCGTAAAAACGATTGTTGAAAAAACAAAAAAACACGCAAAATAATAACAAAAATATTAAATTTTCATACAGAACTGATATATCTATCGTAGTAATGAATAAGGACATACATTTGTTTGAAAACCATTCGGCCAAAATCAAACTTAGTGCATGCTGAGTACTATTAAATAACATTCTTTGTATCGGTGAACGACGATGCAGGTGAATAATTAGCGTTACGAGTACAATAGCAATAATAGTTATATGGATTCCAAACTGCCAATTCATAGCGTAAATGATCGGAAAGGTAAGCGAACTAGTTCCTCTCCAAAATCTTACAGGAAAATACTCTGCGATCCCCATAAATAGTAACAACAATATGAGTATTGTTGGATGAGAAGGGATTTTAATTTCAAGTAAAGATATAGTTATAGTAACCAAACCAAGAAAAGAAATAAAATAAAGATAAGTACTAGCAATCTTTTCTCTCATAAAGATAGAATTTACATCTTTCAAAACAACCCCTTCTTTCTTTATAAAAACTTCATTTCCTCTATTATCCAACAAAAAACCGGCACTGGCAAAATGGAAGAACATCCACTAGCCAATCACCGGCTGTGTACTGCACCTAAAAAGGCAAGACACAATACTAGTATATATTAGTTTGTAAAGTTTACCCATTAGTCAAATGGTGTAATTTTACATACTTTTAGACTTAAGTCTACTAGTACAAAAGATGTATACGAAATTCAAATTTTGATTCACTAAAAGAATTCTAAGAAAAATAGGAAGGCAATCGTAAATACTTATCTATATTAATTTCATCTAAATCCTTAGGTTATGCAGGTGTCAAATACTCCCCATCTAATATTTGCAAATAACCCATGAGATAATCTCCTTATATAATAAATATGAAGTTTAACACTTTATATTTATTGAAGAAAAGACGATGCATACAGTAATCAAATCTAATTAACATATCATTTGATTATCGGTAGCGAGTTCAAATAGACTTCCTACTCTCAGAAAGGAACCACCAATTCATATTATTTCCTCTATTTCTATGTTTCTTATTTGATCCTAATTGACTAAATGATTAGGGTTATTGCAAATCAAAATAATAAAACCGCATCTCCAATTGTTAGATAACTATCTAATACATTGAAGGTGCGGTTCACTTAGGTCATTGATGTTTCAGCTATTCTCTTTATTTGAAAATTACATCTACCATACTAATTTAATATTATATTCCTGAAGCCAACCATTAACTTGAAGTAAATAATCTATTATACCTCGTGCATCATTACCTGAAATTACTTCGTCTTTTCCTTCTGCAATAGCACGGACTCTTTCTACATTAATTAATGGCAAAATAGGTGATTCAGGATCGTTCAACACATGTAACATCCTTTCACTAATACCTTGTAGATAAGAGGCATCCTTTGTGCTTGGATATGCACTTTTTTTGCGATAACGTACATCCTCTGGAAGTACATTTTCAAAAGCTCGACGTAAAATACCTTTTTCAATATTGTCTATACTTTTCATTTCGAATGGGACATTCCATAAGTATTCTACAAGCCGGTAATCGCAAAATGGAACTCGTACTTCAAAGCCATTCATCATACTTGTGCGATCTTTTCGTTCTAGCATAAATGGCAAGAAACGTGTAATAAACATGTAAGACATTTGACGTTGCTTCCTTTGCAGATCACTTTCACCTTCTAAAAAGGGAACCTCAGCAACCGCATCTTCAAATTTTTGTTTTTGGTATTTTTCAGGGCTAATCTTCGCTTTAAAATCCTCTGATAAAATTTCTGTACTATACCATAAATTAACACTCCAAGGGAATATCTCTGCATCTAAAAACTTTGCTTGATGGAACCATGGATATCCTGAGAATACTTCATCTGCAGATTCGCCTGAAAGTGCAACTGTTGCGTCTTTTTTCATTTCCTTAAATAGCAAATAAAGAGACGTTTCTAGTTCTCCAACTCCTGGTAGATCACGCGCTCGCATTGGAGTTAATAAATACTCTATTAAACTATCTGATCCTAACTCTATAGAGTGATGCTTTGTTCCTACATATTCAGCCACACGTTTCACCCAAGGTTCATCACGATCGAAACGAAGGAAGTCTTGCTCAAAGTCTTTTTCATCATTGATGAAATTCAGGGAATATGTATGAAGGCGTTCCCCTTTATTCCCAAATTCATTTCCTGCTAAACCTGTTAAACCACTGGAATCTAAACCTCCGGAAAGCATAGATACCACTGGTTTATCAGCAATTAACTGACGTTTAACCGTATCTTGTAAAATGGAGCGGATTGTCTCGACTGTTGTATCAATATCATCTACATGTTTTTTACTTTCAAGTTTCCAATACTGTGTCGTAGTCGAGCCATTAGAGGTAAACGTCATATAATGGCCAGCACGCACTTCATGTATATCCTTGAAAATAGCATGACCAGGAGTACGTGTTGGTCCAAGACAGAATATTTCAGAAAGTCCTTCTTTATCTACTTCTGCATCTACAAGCGGGTGCGAAAGTAAAACTTTTAACTCTGAACCAAAGAGAATTGCACTCCCTCTTTGAGCGAAGAATAAAGGCTTCACCCCTAGATGATCACGACCAAGTATCAATTTCCCAAATCTTTCATCCCAAATACCAAAAGCAAAAATCCCATTTAAGTGTTGAACACAATCTTCTTGCCATTCTAAATAAGCATGTAGTAATACCTCTGTATCAGACTGTGTCTGAAATTCATGACCTTTCTCCTCAAGTTCTTTACGTAATTCTTGATAGTTATAAATTTCTCCATTGAACGTAAGGCCAATCGTATCATTTCCATCTTTATACAGCATAGGTTGAAGGCCACCTTCAGGATCAATGACGATGAGACGTCGATGACCTAATGCCGCTCGTTTTGAAAACCAATGCCCCTCTGCGTCAGGTCCTCGGTGAATGATAGCATCTGTCATTTTTTTTAACGTTTCTTGTTCATTAGACAAGTCTTTAGACCAGTCTATCCACCCTGCAATTCCACACATAGTGTCTACCTTCTCTCAAATAGTATAGAAATCGACTAAAATCAGATATTAGTCGGTTTTTCGTAAAAAAATCCGACTAAAAACATCTTTTAGTCATGTTTATATAATAAAATGAATCGAATGAAAAATCAAATAATTCAATCGATAAAGAAATCACTTTCCCATTTCACTTGAGTTCTCATCGTCCGATTAAAAAATTATTAACTTAAACTTTCACCTTTATCCTAAGCTATAAAGTTGTATTCTATTATAGTTATATACTAGAAATATGAATGATGTGTGTTATTCTATAAGGAGCAACTAGGGGACTTTCTATTAGGCGTTAAAAAATGATAAATCGACTGATAGAGAATGTAATGAAAGAAAACTTCGCTAAATATTTCAAGGATAGGGTGTAGACAATGATCAAATTAGAAAAAGAAAATAAAAAAAAGAAAATCATTCAATCTGCCACAATACTGTTCTCTACGCGTGGTGTCCGTAACACAACGGTTGATGAAATTGCAAAAAAAGCTAAAGTTGGTAAAGGAACTATTTATTATTACTATACAGATAAAACTGAAATATTATGTGACTGCTATATGCGTCATATTCAGCTTAAACGCTCACAATTATTTGATTTATATAAAGAGGAAAAAGATGTTTTACTTCGAATACAAAAAATCCTTCATTATATCAGCCTAGAATATCATCAAGATCCCTTTGTTTCTACACTCTTTCAAGAATATAAAGAGTACCATTCACCTGAAATTACAGCTTGTTTTAAAAAATCTGAAGAAGAAGCAATTAAAATGATAAGTAATTTGCTCGAAAAAGGTTATCAGCAAGGAACTTTGCATAAGGTACCTTTACCGCTAACAGCATTTATGTTAGTACGAATGATTTTTAACTATGAACAGGATTATATAAAAGATGATAAAAGTGATAAAGAATTTCTGCAGTTGCTAAAGCATATGCTTCTTAAAAACTAGTTTTAACCACATACAAAAAAATAATTGTGATACAAATATCTGAAAAAGAAAACCGCCTAAAAGGGTGGTCTTTTTTTGGCTTTAAATCAATTACTTCTTAATTTCTAATTTAAGGGCAAAAGCGAAATTAGAAATTGCTCTCAACTTCCAACGATGATAAATACGTTCAGCCATTCCAATTTCGCTATAGACCATATAATCACATACAGATTCTCCTTCATTAATAATCTCCCTCTACATCCTACCAGTACAGCCATGATCTAATCGGCTTAAAAACTAATCAATACGGAATGACATTGACTCCAACCACTCTTCATGCCCGCTTTATTGCAAATTTGCAATCGCTATATCCTCCAAAGCCTTTCCAACAGTATGTATAGGGCCACGTTCTCTCCTTTCATAAGGAGTAGTGACTTTCATTTCCTTACGAATCATTCCTAACTATTTATATAAGAACACCCTCTAACTACCCTTGCATTGCTAATCTATCGGTTTTTGGTAAGAAAGATAATTGTTTAATCATGTAAAACCACTGCTTTTTATTTTAAAATCACTTTTGTCTTAACGCTTCGCGTCTACGTTCATAATAAGGACTATGCATCCCCATTCCCCCAATTTCACGAGTACTTAATTTCTCTTTTTGTTTTTTCTTCTTTCTTTTCTTGGATTGCTTTTTTACTCACGTAACTGATCTCTTAATACCTTCAATTTCTCATCTCTTTTTTCATAATAAAAAGAACACCTATTCCTAAAACAGCTTTCATTGCTACTTTAATGAATTGATGTCCTCTAGTTTTCTAGTCGGACTATATAATATTTAAAATCCCTCTTCTAAAAGTTATTAATTTCTTTTGATTAACTTTATAACTCATGCATGACAACTATGATTTTCTTTTATCAACATAATATTCAGTTTTATCTATTGTTTGATTTAACTAATTCTCATTTTGGCTATTTTAATTTATTTTTTTAAAATTCCCCATTTGATAATTTCAAACTACAAGCGTATGAATATCATTAGTATTTTTAAAATAATAAAAATTTCACAAAACATTTTCATTATTTTAAAATTTATCTACATCATGTAAATTCTCAAAAAATCCTCCCGTAAATCTATGTTTTCCACCCCGGCGTAATATTTTTTCTAGACCATCCATATCTTCCGAAGGAAATACAGGAATAGGCACAGTATTTATATTCTCCATGTACTCAGGTAATAACGATCTTAACGCGATATCCATTCTTATTTGGCCCGCACGCATTAAAGTATTAATCTCACTATCATGAAAGCTGTCTAAATCAGTGCGAAGACCAGCTAACAGACTTTCAACATCCTTAGAACGATTTGGTAATTTATAATCGGGTAAAGAAGTTTTATCATTATAAAAAGGATTATTATTTTTTTCGAATAAAGATTGAATAGGTTTACTAAGAATAAGTTGCAATCCTGGGTATATTTGGGGATCTAAGGTTTTTAATAGTCTTCTCCTTAAAACTACAATTTGACTATTAGATGTATCTAAAATCCGTTTCGTTAATTCAAAATGCGAAGGTACTTCATCTTCTTTCCAAAATTTTTCAGATGCAGAAGCGTCTAAAACAAGGTAAATTTCATCAATACTTGCGTCTGGATCGGGAATAAATTTCATAGGCTCTTTTCTATGTTTTGTATTTGAAGGAGAACTACTGTTTTTGTTATCACCATCTGATATTAATATCGGCTCAGTCCCGATATTATCAAATACCCCTCCATCAGAAAACCAAAGTGTGTCAAATTTCAACAAAGGATTCCCCTGCATCCTATTTTCTAGATCACTAAAATTTCTTCCCTCTAATGATAGTGATATAGGTGCGAATAAAATTGGAAAAGCAGCTGAGGTCGCAACAGCATAAGAAACTGTAATATCATCAAAATCATTTGATTTTCCAATAAGTGTTCCATATATTTCTTGGTTGGAAAAATAAAACATTCTCATCGTATCTAAACAAGTTGTATTACAGTACCATTTGATAGGGGAATTTTCTAATTCCTTCATTCTTACCCCTTGACATAAATATTTATCTAACATTGTCGGAAAGGCTTTGCTGCATTTTTCACGAATAGACTTGAAAGACAATGCTTGTTTTGTAAACGAATTTGTAAGTAACTTTGTACGAAGGTCTATTTGTCCTAATTTTACCAACGGATTCACTACACGTTCTTCAAAATCATTTACATTACGGAATGATCCACCTTTATGTAATGCAAGCATAATAGCGGCGGCAGTAATGCTGCCACCTGAAACAGAACTAATGCTATTTACACAATGATCTAGCTTACATTCAACTAAACGTTTATATCCCCCTAATGCATAAAAAGTCGCTCTAAACCCACCTCCAGAAAATGCTAATTTCAACTCCTTCTTCATCTATGATTCCTCCTTAACTCTTCCACCCATAAAGTTCGAGTAAAGATATGCGAAACGTTAAAATATAAAATACTTCTTAGTAATAAAGTAATTCATGGAATGTATCACTTACATGTGATACATTCCATTCAACAAATTGGAAATTAGTTTTGTTTTTTTCTGTTATTCAAATCTCTATCTGTACTCTTTCCCATGATACTTAATAAATCCTACAGGACGATGAGTAAAGTGTATTACCGCATACCCTGGGTTACCTTCGCTTGGAGTCGCAGTAGTTTTATCTAAATACTCACCTTGTAATTCAATTTCTTCTCCCTCTTCTAAATCTGGGATACGATTTGGTATTCCTAAAGTATCCCCATAACGAATTGCACAAAATACTATCGTATCGATAGTTAATGATTCTGGTAATCCATGAGCATCAATAAGTTCTACTTGATCAACTATAATATGTTGATGAGTACCCCCTTGAGGGTTTGTATCATCTTCTTCCACTTGTTTTATGATTCCTTTAACATGAACAATAGGACCGTGATGTGATAATGGATGACGATGATGCTCCATAGGATGGTCAGCTAAAGTGTGACCATAATGAGGGTGTCTTTTTAAATTTTCAATCATAATGCTACCTCCAAATGTTATTATAGATATTGCGCTTTCTTGAACAATCTTTTGTATGTTATATCAAGATTATTCATTTTTTATTTATATTAGTATAAATAGAAATTCAAAGAATACCTTTTAAAATAACGTTTTTATTCGGTTTTTTAGAATAGTGAAAACCACTCTTGCCATAAATATTACAGTTAATTAAGTATGTAGTAATTATCTTGTGACATTTTTTAAAGGGCACTTATACAAGGTGTTCTCTTTCTCTTGTTATAAAATAAAGACTTCATATACATTAAAAATGTACATACACTAATCATGATTATCTCATTATTAATTATTGAGTATCACTTTCGATACACTCCTTACTCATAGAGTGCCTTCCCCCCATTGACTGCACTCTTTCAAAACGGGCTCTTCCCTCCGTATCTGCTAGGAACAGGCAGGTAGCTTAATTATTTGCACTTTTATCTTAAAATCTCTTGTTCATACTATTTAGAGAAGACATCTCATGCCATTGAGATCAAACTCCAGCACATGTTAATTGGACAGCCGTCCCCATATAAGGAACGTTTTATTATCTTCCCTCTCTCTTTTTGTATTAAAATATACAATTATATATTTTAATACATCAACATTAAAAATTCTTCATTTAGGGGCTACTTTAAAACCTTAAGTTGATGGGCATGTGGCGGACCCTACTAATATTCTTGCTTTTAAATCATTTTCAATATATTATATTTATATAGTAATATAAGAATTACGGTATACAGAAAGGGATCAAATCTATTAGTAAGATTTAAATTCTTTTCAAAGATAAAAAGATTTTATCAAAACGTAATATAACTTATGCTTGTCTTTTTAAGATGTATCTAGTAAAAACACATTTTTTATCAATACAATTGTGTTTTCAATATAAATGGAAACTTTTAAATAGAAGTTTATTTACTTTCAATGATAGGGGTTAGCCGTTCTAAAACATAGAGAAATAAGGCACCATACATAGTATCTGACAAACTTGAGAGGTTTTGTATGTAGTTTGCTCATCACAGATAAAAACAAAAGAGCCTTACCTATCTAGGCAAGGCAAGACTATACTAGTTTAGTTATATAATATTTACATAACAACTAAGAAACTAAAAACATATAACACCAAGTAGCAGAAACCTAATATTCCTCCTACAGCTAATACCTGTTTAGCCCAAATTTTAATTTTCAGATTACTGTAAATTACTTGTACTCTTTCCATATTTCCTCCTATTAGTGAAAACCCTTAAAGACTCACTCCTCGATATGATACCATTAAAGAATGACTAATAGAGCCTATTTTTTGTCTAAACGTATAAATATGCAATATTGCATACAAAAATGTATTGTTATAAATGAAAACGCTTACTATAATAAAGTTATAAAGATTCACACATCTTAATACAAAAACAGAGGAGAGAATACTATGGAAATCGCAATGGCAGTTTTAAAATTTATTGGTGGAGCAATCCCATTAATTCAAGAACTTCTAAAAGCATTTATGTAATTTCATTCTTTATAAATATTATCATACAAATGATCTGTATATCAAAAATGAATTGATTTACAGATTATTTGCGTGAGCAAGGTCTCTTTAACATTATTAAGGGGATTTTTTCAATTTTAAGAACTTCTTAGTCTCATCGTACCCTGTAACAAACCCTAGAATAGATTGATAAGTTTGCAATGTTACTGCCAAACAATTTGTTCTTTCACCTTTAGGCATCTAGGTGCAGCCCTTTTCGATTCCAACCATGCTTTTTTTCTCAGCCAGTTCCTTGTACTTCATACCTTTCATGTAATCTTCTTGAGCTAACACGTGTTTTTGCTTCACTTCATATCACCCACCACTTTCTATACAACTAGGAAGAAATTCGTTTATTTTCCTCTTCGAATGACTTTTTTACAAAGAAAAAAGCCTTGCATTTATGCAGGGCAAATATAAATTAGGGACTTTATTTAGATAAAATTACTGACAAGATTTCATACTACTTATACTTGTGGAGACGGGAATCTTGCGGCTTCAAAATGCGTACTATTTTCTACATTTGAAATAACTCCAGCTACGCTACTTTGTGCAAAAACCTCAACTATATCCCCTGCATTCAATTGAATTATCGATGAAACAGCTACAACATTAGCAAAGTTTATTGGGCCAAAAAAATCATTATCTATTGCAATTGCCGGATTCCCATTAACACGAATTTCTACCCGCGCTCTATAGTTCACGTTTAGATTATTGGGAATGAACGCAATTGTTCCAATAACAGAGTAAACACCTCTTGTCTTTGGTATAAAAATAGATGTTGCTGGGTTATATTCATTTGCTAAATCAAATTGTTCATTTTGGAATAAAACTTTAACAAATGTATTTGCTGGCAAATTTTGATTAACTGTACTCACAGCTCTAAAAGCAGATGCTCTTACAAGATTATATCCCTTATCATCAGAACAACAATTCACTTTTACATTAAACCAAGGCTTTTCCTCATGCTTTTTATCACATTTGTCATAACTCTTACTGCTTTTATGACAGTCATGATATTTCTTTTTGGAATCCTTACAATAATCATCGTAGTAATAAGACATACTAGATTCCTCCTTTAAATTTATTACTACATACTATGTAAGATAGATTAGATAAGTTTGGACGAGCTGTTACTATTTTTAATAGAATTACAAATCTCACCATAATGGCAGAACACAACTAAAGTAAGCAACTGGAAAGCGATGCTCAGGAGTATAATAACAGTCTTTCTGACATTTTCATTATCTGTATTTTTAGCCATTATTTTGTTTGTGGTATATGGATTAAGTTAAAAAGAAAACCTTTAGGTACCCCTGAATAAAACTCAATATTCCGTCAATAATATAGACAACCCAATTCGAACCATATTCCATGATTGGAGCAGTTAGCTTTTACTAACTGCTCTTTTTTGTAAAAAACGAACTCAATTAAATGCACGCACATATAATATTCAGTGTTCCTTTCTTTATAAAATAGTCTTTACAAAATGTATCTCGTCACGAGAGCACTTTATTAAGTGCTCTTTTTTATTTTTAAACTAATACAAAATGAAATTTTTATCACATAGCTAATTGTTAAATATTTTACGCTTATACATTATAATGGAATAGTTATTGTATATTGGCATTAAGAGGAGCGTCCGGATTAAGCGCTTCTCCTTTTTATACAGTAGGGTTTTGGTTAACATTCACTTATCTACCATCAAATATATACAGATTTAAAACTTTATAGTAAAAACCTTCACACCCTTTATTTTAATTATATTAATATATTAAATGAAGAGTGTGATAAATTAATGGAACAACTTGACTTTAGTGCTTTAGAACAACCACTATTTTTGTTAGCACTTCAATTAATTGCATTTGTATTGATCATTTATATCGTATACAGAATCTTACACAACACCATATTAAAATTAAATAGCCTAAATGGACTGCACATGCGATAGCTACGGTATTTTCCCTCGTTAGTGCCTATCAATCTTTTATGAATTTCATTTAAAAACATTTTTCTTTATTTCTCTCCTTTGTAGAGGAATCTATCCTTTACCATGCAAAAACGTCAGGCAACTTAATTGTTTGCCTGACGTTTTTGCCGTTAGTTATTTTCAAATAACTATTTTGTTAAGTTTTGCTCCATCCATTTTTTATACGTCTTTCCGCTAAGCATATTTGTCCAGAAAATCCTATATTATTGAACAGAATTATCGACTCTCAATTTACAATTTTCACTTTCAATATTGTAACCATCTATAATGGAACTATACTTTTTCAAGGGAGGAATCTAATGTATATATCAAATAGGATTGGCTTATTTAGCTGGATTGCAACTTGCCTATACTTTTTAATTGAACCTTTCTTTATTTTCACTTCTACAGCACCTTATAACTATTTGCATCATGCAATGAGTGACCTAGGTGTAACAACCTGTGGAGAATTCACCTACGAAATAGCGCCTTATGAAATATGCTCCCCTAATCACTTTTGGATGAATTTACTCTTTATTCTTAATGGAATAACATTTTGTATTGGAGTACTATTTATTTCACAACATCTAGAAAAAACAAAAATTAATAAAATAGCAACATTTTTTATACTTATAATAGGAGTCTCTACTATAGTTTCAGGATTAATCCCTGCAGATATAAACCTAATTGGACATTCTATTCTAGTTTGGATAGGTATGCTTACTGTATTTCCTGGATTATTTATTTTTGCTAAGAATCTTAAAAAAGATGGAAAATGGACATATTTCTGTTTACTAAGCTTAATAGTAATAACAATCCTTATCTCACTTGTTTTTCTTTTCCCCTTACCTGCAGGCCTACTACAAAGACTTTTTTACTTGGTTCTTTTCGTTTGGGGAACTGTATCAACCTACAAATTGATAAAATAAAGTTTTTATACAAAAATGCACATTTATCAGGAACATACGTAAAATAATCATGATCAACTCAGTGGTAGTTATTGAGCACCTTTTATGGCGCTTTTTATTTGCAACTAAATAGAGATTTTTTTAAAATTTCATAAAACTTCTCTTTACACAAATAAGTTCAAAATTATCTATTTAGCATATATAATACTTTTAAGCAGTTTAAATTCTATACATAGGTAATGGAGGCATTAAAATGGGGAGTATCCCAAATTCACTACCACAACAATCAATCTCAAAAATACAAATTAATCCTAGCAAGAACCCACAAACGAATAAAAAGCTAAGACGTCGCCTTTTATTAGCACTTGCTTTTATGCTACCTATGGTTATTTCCATTCAAATCTCCATTTATAAGCAAGAACAAATGATTCAAGAAAAACAAATTACACTAAATAAAGAAAAGAAAAGATTGTCTGAATTAGAACTCATAGGACGTTATTATGAAAACGATATTAAAACTTTAACAGAGAGCGAAAAAGGTATTTTAAAGTTCGCAAGGAAATTGTATGGATTCTCTAGACCTGATGAAACTATATTTCAAATAAATGAATAGTTTTTCAAGACATAAGCGATTGTCATTAATCATGAAGTGATTTAATGATAAAAAATACATACAATAAGTACCCTATACATCATATTAGATTAAATCTTATTAAAACAAAAAGGGATGTCCTAGTAACATATCTAGGACATCCCTTTATTTTTACTCATCTTAAAACATAACTTGTCTAAATTTCAAGATTATATATATCTCTAACAATTAAACAAATATTAGAGATATCTTCTACCTAAAACATCGTATTATTATTAGCGGCTTCATTTGGAATCTCTTGAATTACATCCCAATGTTCAACAATCTTTCCATCCTTTATACGAAAAATATCCACTATAGCAACTCCCTTATCTTGAGAATTAGTACGAGAATGTACATGGAGGGCAACTGTATCTCCTTCAGCTACTACACGTTTAATCTCTGCAGAGGAATTTGGATTTTTTACAAAGTCCTCCTTAAAGAAATTCATGAAGGCTTTTCGGCCATCAGCAACAAAAGGATTATGTTGCTTATAATCTTCACTTACATATTTAGGGATAATATCGATATTATGTTTGTTAAAAACTTCATTATAGAAATCGACTACCATCTTTTTATTCTTTTCTTTTTCTGTCACATTACCTTTCGATACCGATGCAGCATTCTCACCCTTTATTGAATGGCCTTTGGTATTACCAGTTGAAGCTTGAAATATCAAAGTCGACACAATTCCTAAAATAAACACAGAAATAATTATTACTATTAAATTTTTCTCTACTTTCATATATACCTACCTCTTCTAATTTTATAATTCATCTTCGTTAACACCTTTGATACAGGAAAAATCTTTCCCATAATGTGATGTAAGAGATATTGTTAGGAAAACACATTTATTCTAACAATACTCCTTATACGAGGCATGTTAGAAACTAGTAATCCTAACTTAATACCTCATTAACAGTTGCACTGTCCACAATTTGAATAAACTTCTTAACCTTATCGTTCTCATCAAACTCATAAAGATGACAAAAATCTGCTACAAATGATTTCCCTGTTACTTTATACGTTCCACTATATTTTCCATACACGATAACAGTATTGTTATTAAAAGCATAAATTTCATCTTTATCGCTATAGTTATCCCATTCAGTCCCAAGACGTTCATGTACATTTTTAACTACTTCATCAGGACCTACATAAGTGCTCACATATGGAAACCCAGCAGCTTCTGTCCAAGATATATTTTCACTTAAATACGTTTTAAAAGTATCTAATTTTCCTTCGCCAGTTAACACATACGTTTCGTGTAATAGTTTTTGATATTCATTCATAGCATTAACCCCAAGGCATTTCTTTTGTTACAACTTTTGCACTTAATTCTAATACACCTTTATTTGCATAGCCTGGATATGCTGCATCAAGTTTTGCTACAAAATCTTTTGAATTCTTACTTTCCTCAGAAGCTTGAATTGCAGTTCTTAAATAATCCATAGTTTCAGTAATTGCTTGATTATTTAATGATTTTTCAATTGATCCATGGCTAGGTACAATTACGTCAGCTTGTAATGCTTGTAACACTTTCAAGTTCTCAATCCATGCCTCCATTGCTGCTTTTGAACTAGTATCTGCTAAGAATACATGTATTTCGTTAAATACATCAATACCACCAATTAATAATTTTAGCTCTTTATTAAACAGGCTAGTTCTGTAATGATCTAAGCCTACTAGTTCAAATGTTAGTCCCTGAAAACCAATAGATTTTTCCTTAAACACTTGAGGTAATATCACATTACTTGGTGCATTTTCTCCAAGTGCATCTTTCCAAACTTTTAATTTTCCTAAGACAGAATGAACAATATGTTCAACAGTAGACTCTGTAGCATACGCTATAGCTTCTGGATAAGCAGCTTTAATGCTCTCTAATCCAAAATAGTAGTCTGGATCCCCATGAATAATAAAGATTTTATCTAGAGATAAGCTATTTTTTTTCAGATAATCAATTATTTCTTTCGAATCAGACTGAGTAAATTTTGAGTTTATTAAAAATGCATGTCCTGCTTTCTCAACTAAGGTTGCAGTGACCATGAAACTTTTTTCGTCTGAACTAAACACCGTCAATTTTACATCTTTTTGATTTGTATCGATTGTTTTAAACATAGAATGTTTCTCTCCTTTTGTTAAAGTTATGAAATAAATCACACATTTTTTCTTGTTCAAATAGAAACTCCCTATTCAATTCACCTGAAAGTGTGACAGCACAAACATTTATTCGGGAGATAAATGTCAGTTGGTGTAAGATAATATGTTTATTACTATGGCCTATAATAAAATTGGACTATTTAAATACAAATTGAAACCAACTATTATAAAAAAGGTTTAGTCCATTTACTTATAGTAGTTTTTCTTAAAACGTTACATGCAATATACTGTAGCTTAAGATTTTTTAATATAAACTTTTAAAACGTGCTTCGATTTTATCTGGCGTCATTACCCCGCCACCAATAGGAATAATTTGATTATCCTTTTGTAAAAGTAATGAAGGATAACTATTAACACCAAGCTGTCGAACTTTATTGAAATCATTTTGGACATCTATTACTGTTTCTTGAGCGTTTAAGCGTTCTAATACTTGTTCAGGGTCCAAACCATGCTCGATTGCAATCTTACGATATGTCTCAGGATCACTTAGACTTTGTCCCTCATAATAAAACGCTTTTTGCATAGCCGAAGTGAATTCTAACAAACGGCCTGGAGCTAATGAGCGTAATGCCGAAAAACCAATTGCAGCATCTTTCGAATTCATTTTAAAAGTACCTTCTTCCACCAATTTTTGATATGAAGGACCAAATTCTGCACCTGTGAGTTGATTAATTCTTTTATTTCCCTCTTCTATATATGAGAAATTTTTCATTGGTAAATTATCTAAAAATAAACCTCCACATAAAACGGTTAACGGTATTTCAGTGTGGTTTTTGTAAAACCCTTTAATACTTTCTGAAAAGCCATAGCACCATCCACAATAAGCGTCCCATACATAAATAAGGTTATCTTGTTTCGTCTCCATTTAAATCTCCTACCTTTATTTTTATTATCCAGCTCAGCTAAATTTCGGGTTTATATAAGTACATCTTTTTATATCTTGTTCTTTTTTGAGTTACCTTAATATATTTTTCAAAACTAACCCTTTCAAAAAAGATTAAATTTGATTTTTAACAAAAGATAACTGTGCACATTTTTTTCAAAAAACAGACACCATATGTAACTTATTTGATTACACCTTCGTGTAACTATTCTAGTTACAACTAGTATATAAGTCAATTCTTTTTTTACAAAAACATTTAATTTCTATCCTAGCGCTTCCAGAATTCTAGTATCAAATACTTTTCTTCTTGTTCTTAAATTTGTCATAGTCCTTAGTAAATTAACCCCAAAATTTATCAGAAAGAAACGCTCACTTTTTAATATGCTTTATATAAAAACTACAACATAACATATAATAAAAAACGGCGAACCCTACAGAACAGGATTATTAACATATAAAGTGACAACCATTTTGTTAAAACCACAGGAATTCAACATTTTTGTTATGGTATAGTAAAAGGTATAGAGACCATTCATGTCCTGTACAAAAAAGCGAAGTCTTCAACCAAACTTCGCTTGTCATTGTATTATGAATTACAGGAATTATTGCTAAATGCCAAAAATTTATTTCTTCAAACATAGATCTTTTTTATTTCAGCTAACTTTGCAAAAGAATTTGATCAAATATAATTAATTATTGATTAACCGCTTTAGCCACAAGGACTGCGTATGCTTCTGCACCTACATTGGTTAAATGAACACCATCAGGTGCAAAGTAGTCTTTCTTTCCAGCACTTGCTGCATACCAATCAACTAGAGTTACATTAGGATATTTAGTTACTGTTACTTTCAGTCTCTCGTTCACAATTGATTCCCACGGACGTGGCACTCTCGTATTAATAAATATTATTTTATGTTCGTTTCCAATTAATTTTATTAATGAAACAAGTTGCTCAGTAGTAAAGGCTCCATTTGTACCTAATCCGATAATGACATAGTTTCCTAAATTCCCTTCATTTTTTAACTGTTCAACTACTGGAATCGCTTTTGACAGCTGACGGCCAATTTGCGCATCAATCCTAATATCAGGAAAAGTATTTTTTAAATATGGAGTAATATCAATCATAACGGAATCGCCTATCGCAGTAACTGTGAGCGGATTTTTAGGGTATGCAGAATTTACTTCTTTTGATTCCCCTTGATTTAGAGGCGTTTCTTGATTTGGTTTTTCCCAAACAGCAACTGGATGTGGCGCCGGTTGTGTTTGTACTGCTTCCACCTTATCTTGTTGATAATTCCCCTTAGCCTTACTAGCATTTGATAAGCCTAAAACTGCCATTGACGTAAAGAATAATGAACAAACTAAAGCTAACTTAACACCTAAAGTGACATTTTGAAGTCTTAAGTTCTTAAACTGAATGTTCCGGAGCGCACCTTGTCGGATTGGTTTTTCGATAAACTTCCATGAAATTTGCGCAATCAATATTATTAGAAGAAATTGAAGGATTGCTCTTATTATTGAAAAATCCCCTGCATTTACTTTTGGAGTCGTTAATGTCAGAATTGGATAATGCCAGAGGTATATGCCATACGATCTTATCCCTACCCAACGTAAAGGTCTAAATCGTAAAAATTGAGCAATGCGACTAGCTGGATGAGCTAGATTTGCCACTAACAATGCTGTTGCAATTGATAAGAGAACCATTCCTCCCTTGTATAGAAATGGATCATATTGATTGGTCTTCCAAAACATAACCAAAATAATAATAAGAGCAATGCCACCCACTACATCAAGAATGAAACGCGCCTTCGGGATAATTTTATTAGCAAGCCTATTGCTTGGCCAAACTAAGGCAAGTACCGCTCCAATAAGTAATGAAAAGGCCCTCGTATCTGTACCATAATATATTCTGCTCGGATCAACTCCAGGTTCATACAAAATTGCCATTGCTAAAGCTGAAGCAAATGCTCCTAGACAAATCAATAAAATCATACGGGATTGTTTGTTTATGTAGTAAAGTCCTAAACTAATAATAAACGGCCAGACAACATAGAATTGTTCCTCGACTGCTAACGACCAAAAATGATTTAATGGCGAAATCTGGTTAAAATTATCAAAGTAGGATAATTTATGATATATATACCACCAGTTACTAACATAAAATAATGCCGCTAATGAATCTCCACGCATTTTTTCAAGTAAAGAGCTATGAAAAATCGTAATCCATGCCAATGTTATAACGAGCATAACAAGCATTCCTGGAAGCAATCTTCTTGCCCTACTAAGCCAGAATTTTTTCAAATCAATTCTCTTATTTCTCTTCCACTCCATGGCTAGAATATCTGTAATTAAATAACCTGAAAGTACAAAAAATACTGTAACTCCTAAAAACCCTCCAGGCATCCAATTAAAATTAATATGATACAAAATAACACCTAGTATAGCTAGACCCCTTAGACTGTCCAACCCTACCATATAACGACTATTTTTTTTAAAAGGTTTAGTCATCCTACACTCACCTCTATTTCTTGAAAACTAGGTTAATAATAACGTCATAAAATGCTATTAATTTCCTAAAATTGTATAAGCTACACCAATACAAACATCATTTTGTAAGGCTTTTTTTGATATTTACATGCACAGCAATAAATACTTTATCACGTTATCTGGCTCTGTTGTGAAAATTTTTATAGTAGGTGTTTTTACTCTTCCTAAAAAAGAGGAATTTGCCCAATCAAAAATTTATATACCGTGTGTCTTAAAGTAAAATTTTGATACGTTTTTACAGACATATCAAGGCCTGTGACATTTTGAATATAATCGATAATGCATATGTAAGGGATTTTGTATATAAAAACATTATAAAAAAGAAATATGTATAATTACATATTTCTCTTACTGATAAAGCGCCTTCATAGGAATCTTAACCAGTATAGCTATTCGTAATACTACATATAATATATTTAATTCTTTTGTTAGCTGGATTATAAATGTATTAGGAATACAAAAAGCGATTCTTTTCACATTAAAAAGAATCGCTTTCCAAGTTCATATTTTCAATTACATTACATAAAGAATTGAGAGATTATCACTTAAAAGTATTAACGACAACTTCAGCCGCCTCTGCAATGAGTTGATTATCATAGGTAGCCTCTATCTCATCTTTACTAGATAAAATTGCGATGATAATTGGTGATCTATTTGGCGGCCAAACGATAGCAATATCATTTCTTGTACCGTAACTGCCAGCACCCGATTTATCTCCAACTATCCAGTCAGTTGGTACGCCCGCACGAATAAGCTTGTCTCCAGTTGCATTCCCTTTCATCCAATCTGTAAGTACTTTACGTTTATCATCTGGAAGCGCATTTCCGACCGTAAAATCTTTAAGATTCGTAGCCATTACTTTCGCTGTACTAGTATCACGAATGTCTCCTGGAATAGCTTCGTTTAATTCTGTTTCAAAGCGATCAGACATAGTAACCCGATCCCCCATCTGTCTAAGCGCTTTTTCATACCCTTTCGGTCCGCCTATTTTATGAAATAAAATGTTTCCTGCAGTATTATCACTATAACCAACTGCAGCCTCTGCAACTTCTCCTAGCGTCATTCCAGTATCTATATGTTTCTCTGTAATAGGTGAATAATCCACTAAGTCTTCTTTCGTAAATTTGATAACTTCATTTAATGTATCAATTGAGTTTTGCTGTAGCAATACTCCTGCCGCTAAAGCCTTGTAAGTTGATGCAAAGGCAAATCTTTCGTTAGGTCGATAAGCAATGGTTTCATTTGTACCAGTATCAATCGCATATACACCTAATTGTGCATCAAATTTCTTCTCAAGTTGAGAGAACTCTTTATGCGTCGCCTGATTTTTATGTTTCACTTTTCCAGTCTTTTCTTTCGCTTCAACTTGCAATGTCTCTCCTTTAAAAACTTCTAAGCTTGTAAGACTTATACCTAATATACCAACGCATATTCCTATTTTTAGCATCCTCTTGTTTTTCAAAATCATCATTCCTTTCAAATTCTTAATACCTCTTTATACGTACACATAATAGACAATCACCGAAACAAATTTGTTCCATAAACTAAAAAATTTATAATTAGTATGAGAGTTATTAACAAAATAAGAAATAGTAGCTATGATCGCCGCTATCTCTTATTTCACATCTCATTTTCCACTTATAAATACCTTTATATAAACAGGGTCTCTTCCCTGAGAAAAGCACTCGAATATTACTAATTTTACTTAGAACTATCTGTACTAGCAGCTTCACCATGTATACGTTTCTGTTTTAAATCAAAGTATGCATCTAAAACTTCCTTTCCAATTATAGAATTAATTCCACTTTTATCATTATGAAGCCACGGAACCACTACTGAGAACGCTACTTCTGGATTATCGTATGGAGCATATCCAACTAACGTTAAGTTGTAGCATTCCATACGTTCTCCTTTTGCATTTCTACCAATTGGATCATCTCCACCATATACAGTTTGAGCTGTTCCTGTCTTTCCTGCTGGTTTATATGGAGCATTTTTGAAATACTTCACGCCAGTTCCATCACCTTCTTGGAATACCCATCTAAAGCCTTCTTTTATCCGATTAATATGTTCTGTCTTCATATCAATTCGATTTAATACGACAGGCTCTATTGAGCGAATAACTTTTCCAACCTCTTCTTTTATTGATTGCTCTCGTATTTCTTGTACAATTTGAGGTTGCATTCTATAACCGCCATTAGCAATTTTTGAAATATATTGTGCTAATTGCAATGGCGTATACGTATCATACTGTCCGATAGAAAAATCTAGTAAAAACCCAGGCTGGCTATCTACTTTTCTAGTTTGTCCAATTATTTCATTCGGTAAATCAATACCCGTAGGAACTCCTAAGCCAAATTGCTTAAAATAATAACGCATCGTATTAAATGCTTCTTGTTTTATATCCAATGAACCATTTGGTACGTAATGAACGCCCGCAATTTTTAAAGCTGTTTGGAACATGTATACATTCGAAGATACTTGTAGAGCTCGTAAATCATTAATATTACCAAATCCGGATACATTCCACGATTTCTTAGCTTGTGTACCTTTAAATTTCATCGGTGCATCATAAAATTGATCTCCTGGTTGTATTGCCCCTGTCTCATATCCAGTTAATAAAGTTGCACCTTTTACAGCTGATCCTAGTTCATACGAAGTTGTCATATTACCTAATGCCAAATCCTCGATTTCCATTTTCCCTTCTTTTTCTACAACCCTTTTGCCTGCCATAGATAAAATCTGTCCGTTATTTGGATTCGTCATAACAACAAAAGCTCGGTCCAATAGTGGCTCTGAACTCTTAAAAGTTCTCAAATTTTTCTCTAAACTTTCTTCCACTTTCTGTTGTAATTCCATATCAATCGTTAATGTTAAACTATTACCACTTTTTCCTTTAGAAATTATTTCTGTGTTTATAATATTTCCTGATTTATCTGTAATATTTTTCACTTCTTCTTTTGTGCCATGTAACACATCTTCATATCGTTGTTCAATGTAACTTTTCCCTACACGATCATTACGGTTATATCCGCGTACTAAATAAGAATCTAAATTTTCTTTTGGCAAACCTTCTTCACTACTCGTAATATTACCTAACACGGAACGAAATAAATCACCATTTACATAATTGCGCTCCCAATCAACCGTTGCATCTACCCCTGGAAAATCCGCAAGATTTTCACTGATTTGCGCATACTCTTGATCTGTTACATCTTTTTTTATAATTTGTGGTGTTAGTTGATAACCTGAACTCATTTTACTTTTAATAGCTAACACCTTTAAATCTTGTGCTGTTAATTCTGCCAATTCACCTTCTGTAACTTGACTTCGTCTTAATTCTTCTATTTTTTTATCTAACTCTTTTCCCTCTATTCCCTTTTCTTTAAACTTTTCTATATCTTTTTTCGTAATCATTGTTTCCGCACGTTTCGTATTCAACTGCATCCAAAAATCTTTTTTATCGATATCAGTTAATTTATTTATATCTTGTTCGGGCATTTCAAGTACTTCCGCCAAGTCTTTTGCTGTTTTTAAAATAGCTTCACTCGTAATCCCCTTTACCCTTGTATACGTAATTGTGCGAAGAGATTTATTATTAACGACTGTTTTCCCTTCCCGATCTAAAATTTGTCCACGTGGAACTGGAATACTCGTTATTGCATTTTGACTACTTTCCACTTGGTTCTTATAAGCCTCTCCCTCAACAATTTGTACTTTCCCTAGCTGCATAATAATAGCTGAGAATAGTAAAAATATACAAAGGAACATGATATTTAATCGAATAGATATATATGTCTTCTTATTTCCTTTTTGCTTTTCCATAAATCCTCCATATATTTGCTTATATATTACGTAACGATGGCCGATTATAAAGTGAAACCTTAATCAATCCTCACCAATCGAGCTTTTACGGACAGTTGATCCCCCATCTAACTTCTTTGCTTCCGCTGAATTTTGAGGTGGGGATCTTACTGCCCGACAAATAGCGGGATAAATATCGTTTCGACTTTTTCACGAAACCATTGTAAGCATCCATTTCTTTTCGTTTTGCTACGTAGTTCAAAACTCTCCTGTCTTGTTTTCTCTCTATTTTTTGTCGTTTGCATTAGAAATGCTACACTGTATAACGACTCATCTTAAAAGTAAAATTTCATACTATTTATTCCTTTCTTCATGCTGTAATACTTAATAGACAATCTAAATAATAAAGTTGTTCCACATTTACAAAAAAAATAATTAACTATAATATGGAATAGGCTAAAAAGGGAGGATTTTATGTTACATACAAAAATAAAAAGATGGAGATTTATAGCGGTTATTTCTATTGTAGGTGTTATTTTAATCATTTTATTAAAAAGCCATTTCGTGTCAATTACTACCGAAACTTCTTCAGCTGAAAGAGGAGAAATACTTGATCAAAATGGTGTAATACTAGCTACAAATAAGAAAGTTAGGTCTTTATATTGCACTTCTAATGAGGACAAGCTATCAAAACAAGATACAGCAAACACATTAGCTTTTTTTAATCAATTTTCAAACGAGTTTCAACATCATATTTCTACAGAGAATATAAAATCTCAATTACAACAATCTTGTAAAAAGCAAACTATGAATGATATACCGTTATACTCTGACATAACTGAGAACGAACTTGCATTCATAAACAAAAACAAACCCAAAAATGTAATAATTAAAGATGAAGTAATACGTTATTATCCTAAACACGAAATTGGTTCACAGGTAATTGGGTATGTAGAACATGACCTTAATTCAAAGTATATGGTTGTTGGAAAAAGCGGGATTGAGTTGCAATATGAAAATGATTTAAAAGGAAAACCAGGTAAAACTCTTATTTTTAAATTGAATAATAAAAAGTTCTTATGGAACATTCAAAAAGTACAAAAAGGAAAAGATGTCCGGCTATCTTTAGACTCTGAGTTGCAGCAAAAAACAGAGGAAGCATTAAGATCTCAAATTAAGAAAACACCTGATGCTAAAGCTGGTTATGCTGTAGTGAGCGATGCAAAAACTGGCGCAATTTTAACTATGGCCAACTCGGCAGTTTTTGATCCAAATATATTACATACACATGTATCAACTAAAATAAATAACATAAAATCACTTTCGCAAAATAAAGCAATTCAAAAATTAAAGTATGGTGAATCTTATGTAAATATGGCTTCTACTATAAAGCCACTTACTATTTTAATTGGATTAAACGAAAAACTTTTTCAACCTGAAGATACTTACTTAGATAAGGGTACTTTTCAGTATGATAATCAAAATAATATTACGAATGCACCTGGAACACCAACAGGTGAGATTACACCGAGGCAGGCTATCATTTATTCATCTAACACATTTATGACAGCAAAAGTAGCTTTGCCCTTATTCAACCAAAATAATGGAAATATAGAAAAAGTGGCACATATATGGACAGATTATTTAATGCAATTCGGCCTACGTTCTAAAACCGGGATTGATTTACCCTTTGAAGAAGACGGACAATATGAATTCCATCCCTCTAATAAGTTTGAAAATGGAATTTCCGCTTTATTAAATGCCTCTTGGGGAGGAAATGAAGTGCATACTCCTCTTCAACTTGCTCAATATGCAGCAACTTTAGCAAGTAAAGGTGATAAATATAAACCACAAATGGCAAGTGCTATTATTGGTCAAAATGGTAAAGAAACAAAAAAGTTTAAACCAATTTTAGAAAGTTCAAATCGTTACCCAATGAACTTTTGGAGTGTCGTACAAGGTGGAATGAGTCAAAATATAGAGGAAATTAAAAAGTTGCCCTTCGACGTCGCTGGTAAAACAGGTATTACAGGTTTTCCGAATGAGCAAGCAAGAATGATCAATCATTCTCTATTCATTGCATATGCTCCTACCGAAGATCCACAAATTGCCGTTTCCGTCGTTATTCCTGGTAGTAATTCAGAAAAAAACATTGCTGCTCTCGTTACATCAGAAATTTTAGAGTCCTGGAATACTCTTCAAAAAGAGAATAAAAACAAAAAGGAAGGTTCACTTTAATGAACCTTCCTTTTTTACCAAATAGAATCTATATTTATTATTTTCCATTCACCTTCATTATTCTTTTCAAACATAAATGAGTATTTAATGTCAGTTAAAACATACTCTTTTTGTACATATCCAGTATTACCGTTAATTGTCGATATTTTTATATATTCATCCTTCTGCGCTTTTTCTGGAATCCAAGCTTTTACCATTTCATTAGATACTTCATATAAAACTTGTGATTCTCGCTTTGGTTCAGCTAAAATTTTCGTTTTATTTCCAGTAACAGTTGCATATATAAAATGAGGTTGCTTTGGTTGGTTACTTTCTGTCAATCCACTTGGTACTTTATATACATGTTTTGTATTATTTGCAAATTCTCCCCCCATTGTAAGTGCGACTTGCAACTCATGAAAAATATCTTCATCAAAATTCAATTCATCCTTCTTATAACTCTTCCCTTTAAATTGAACTTCATCGTTTAACGCTTTATACAATTCATTTTTATTTTTTACATTTGTACTTTGATATAACTCATTCATGAATTGTTTTAATGTTGGATCTTGAGCAGACTCATCTTTTGTTTTAGGCTTAATTTGTGTACTACTTTGTACCGGTGATTTATTATCATCAAGCCAAGGTTGTTGAACAATAAAAAATAAAAATGTACAAGCTAAAACCACAACAATTGGCAATGCTTTTTTACGAAATCGTCTTGTTTGTTTTAGAGAGCCTCCCTCATTACTTTCATATATAGATTGCTTTATTTTATAAATATATTCTTCTTCGTTTTTACGGTGTTCCATTGGGCCTTTTTTTAATTTTCTATACCAGTCAGGATTTTGTTTATTGTTCATCACTACTACCCTCCCCTATTAATTTTGAAACCTTACTTCTTGCTCTACTTAATCTAGATTTTACAGTTCCAATGGATACTCCTAGTGTTTCAGCCATTTCTTCATAAGATAATTCATATTTTGCATCCAATATTATTATTTCACGGTGCTTTTTAGGTAGTTTTAATACAACTTTCCACACATCATTCATTTCTTCTTGCTTAAAAAATTCTTGTTCTGCCGACACAGTTTGCTTATCGTCACTAAAAAAACCTACTAAAGATATTCTTTTAAAATAAGATGATTTCAAATAGTTTATTGCCGTATTTCTTGTGATTTTTAATATCCACGTTTTAATAGATGACTCCTTTCGAAATGAATTCCAATTTTTAAATACCTTTATAAATACATCTTGCGTGATATCATCTGATAAGTGTGGATCTTTCGTAATAATAAATGAATAATTCCATACATCTTGCCAATAGTCTTTTATAACATAGTCCAGCTCATCATGATTACACTTTTCAATAAACGTCTGTTCCATTTCCACACCTCAAACTTATTTGAATAAACATAAAACTGCCCTCACTTTTATTATGGTTTCAATATATAGACAAGATACAAATTTCATTTGTTCCATTGTTTATCTTTTTTTGATAGAAAAATCCTCTTGAGAATGTAAAGGTGTGCAATTACTTTCATAAAATAATCCCCCATACATTCTCTTACATGACAGGCTCCTAAAAAACAAGTAAAGCATACAATGTTAAAAATACACTCATAAAAATCTGATTATTATTTGTGAATTTCATGCAACACTCCACTTATATCACATTTTTTCTTAGAGCATGCTTATTTGTGTGCTCTATTTATGTTTTACTAAATAACTGTTTTGTTTAATTTTAAAACTTGTCCATTTCATTTTGTTTTACTCTTCTATTTACTATTTACAATGTCAACCTTTCAAAAATGAAGATGAGTTATCAACTTTCTGTAGCCACAGTAAAAAAGCATTCTCGACTAGCAAGAATGCTTTTTCAAAATATATTTGTTCTATATTTCACGCAATTTATACCTTTGAGTTAAGCAAACATATAGTGAATTTACTAGAAGATTTCACCTTATGATAAGCTATTATTTCTGAAAAACATGTTTTACTTTTTCGCCTGGAACATTGCTCCCTCCTCTTCCTTTTACATCTTCAATCATCATGGTTACAATCATGTCTGGCTTATTTGCATCAAAAGCTGCAAACCATCCGAGTTCTTTTCCGTCTGCCTCTTTCGATTCTTTCAATTCTGCTGTACCTGTTTTACCAGCAAGAGTTACACCATCAATCTTAGCAATTCTCCCCGCACCATCAGGGTCATTAATGACTTTGATTAATGCACTCTTTAATATATCTTGATTCTTTTTAGAAATCACATTTTCTTTCCAATTCCCCGTAACTTTTGCTTCTTTTAAAAGATGAGGCGACGGAATATTCCCTTCATTCACAATCGGTGCATATGTTAATGCTAAATGAAGTGGTGTCATTAATACTTGTCCTTGTCCGTATCCCGTGTCTGCTAGTTGAATATCATTTTTTATCCCATCTCTTGCAATGATTGAAATAGGAAATTCGTATTCAATTGGTAATTTTTCATGAAATCCGTATTTCTTAAATTCATTTACATACTGATCTTTTCCCATTTTCAAAGCTTGTTGAGCAAAATAAATATTATCAGAATACTTCATTGCCTTGTCAAAATCAATTGGACTTGCATCCTTCACACGTGTTACATAATAATTTCCCCAAGAGGAATCTTTTGTCCACTTTAATCCTTGAATATTAAATTCTTCCTTAGGTTTTATTGTGTTTGTTTCCAAACCAATTGCACCTGTAATCGTTTTAAATACGGAACCTGGTACAAATGCTTGTGTGAAGCGATTCATCATTGGTAGTTTCGAGTCGTTATTCCATGCTTCTCGTTGGGCCTTTGATGCTCCTCTAACTATTGTATTTGGATTATACGCAGGGCTACTTACAAGCGCGATTGTTTCACCTGTTTTAGGATTGATCGCTGCACTAGAGCCGGCTTCATTTTTCATCTCATTATAGATTTTTTCTTGCATTGCAGCATCAATTGTTAACGTAACATTTTCCCCTGCTTTTGCTTCTTTTTTGGCTACGTTTTTAATTTCTTTCCCGTTTTCATCTTCTATAAATACGCGTCCACCCTTTTCACCACGCAATTTATTCTCCAGTACTTTCTCTAAACCTGTCTTACCTATTAAATCATCAGCTTGATAACCTCTTTTTTGAAGCGATTTTAATTCCTCTGCATTCACCTTTCCTATATATCCAGTTAAATGTGCAGCTGCTTCACCTAATAGATACGTACGAATATTGACTGGACGAGATGATACTCCTTCTAATTCAATATAATCATTCTGTCTAGTTCCCTCTTTTAAAATACCAATTGGTACGAAGGAATCCGGTTTTATCCATTTCGCTGTAAGCTTCTGATCGACCTCTTCTATAGACATATCCAGTAACTGTGCTACTATTTCTTTTGTTTGCGCCGCCGTTTCGCCGAGTTTCTCTGGAATAATTCCAACTTCAGTCGCTTTACCATTCGTTGCTAGACCTTTCCCATTTCGATCGTATATTTCCCCACGTTTTCCTTGTTCTATTTGCATACGTACTTTGTAATCTTTTTTCATACCTGGAAAAATAAAATCTGGTGTCCAATCTATTTTCCAAGATTCTTTCTCTTTCACAAGTTTTGCCTCATGGATAAATGAAGCTGTTCCTCCACCCGTATCCATCTTAACTTCAAAAAGTAAAAGTTCTTTATCTTTTGCATTCTCTCCTTTCGTTTTAACTTTTAAATTCTTAACGCCAATACCTTCATAAATTTTTTGATATTTCTCTGTGAATTCTTTTTTAGAAATCGTTTTTTGGGCATGTTCTGATAAATGATCATACATATTTGCAAATTTTTTATCATTCCATAAATTTATATATTCTTCAAATGCTTGTTTTGGCGATTCGTTTTTATTACATCCTACCAACATAACTGCGACACAAAAGAAAAGCAGTATCCATAATTTTTTCAATTCAATCTTCTCCCTTATATAAAAATGTTTTTTCCTTTCTTGATATATTAAATAAAAACGCGTAACGATTAATAGACAGCGTAAGTATTGAAATTGTTCCACATTTACAATAAAAATTTAATTTATGGTTAAGCCGGATTAGAAGAGAGAAGTCTTTAAGCTCATACAAAAAGAAGAAGCCGATATAATTAATGAACTTTATTATTAGTATTGTTTTAACAATTTCATTTAAAATATCTCTTAGTTCCTGTTCTCCAATTCTATCTTTTTTGTATCAAATATCTACAAAAAAGAACCCTTATACAAAGAGTTCTGCAACAGAAAATATCAAAAATAAAAAGTTACTTAAACTATAATTTATAGCCCTTTATCCTTCTTTTTCGTATTAAAAACCCCTGTGCGATATGTCCGACAGGAGTTCTGGTCATTCTACAGCTTATTTAGAAGAGTCATGCACAGGTAAACTACTATGAATTAATTCAGCAACTTTTACATATCCTTTTGAGTTTGGATGAATGAAATCCTTAGACCAAAGCGTATTGTCATTAACTAACTGATGATTCCAAAAGTCAACATAATGAAGCTTATATTCTCTACTTAGTGAACGTATAACTTCGTTTATCTCTAATAATTGTTCTTTTAATGCTTGTTTTTTTTCAGAAGCAAGAGGAAGCCTTACTGTAAAATCTGGAAGATTTGCTATCATAATATCAGCATCTGTTTTACTTAATGTATCTATCATAAATTCCATATCGTTCTTATATGCTTGATGATTCCAACGTCCTTTTAATACATCGTTTGCACCCGCAATTAGACTAACCAAATCTGGTTTAAAAGTTAATGCTTTTTCCAATTGCTGCGAGCGAATTTCTTTCGTTACTAAACCACGCTTTGCAAAATTGGCATATTCTATATCGTGTACACACAGTTGAACAAAGTGATCTACCCAGCTTTTTAATACAATTCCCTCAACTTCATCCCCTATCCCCTCTGTAAAACTATCACCAATCGCTACAAATCGCTTCCACATATGTATTCCCCCTTTAGTATTAACCATATCTATACTATACAATAGCTCACAACGTAATTGTTATTTCTAAATGGTTTTCGATTTCATTTATATTCCACTTTACTATATTTACATTTATAATCCTAAATTGACCGATTCCTAAAAATGCTTAGGAATCGGTCATATTCGTATATTTACTAAAGAAATAAAATTTCTCTAGGCATTATACTTTTTTCAATAAATTTGTGGTTCTTTGTTTTGCCCAATTAATACATTTCTTTTCGATTAAATGATACGAAACTATAGAAAAAAGTAGTGTCATTGTAATGCACAAAATAAGAAGGAAAAAGATAGGTATCTTTGTATACAAAAGTTTAAATAGTACCATCATGATTGGAAAGTGGCACAAATAGATACTGTATGAAATTTCCCCTAAATATACAAACACACTCTTATTTAAAAATGCTTTTACTTTTAGGTTACTCATGGCCATTATAATACATATACTAACACCCATTACGACACCCCAATCTTTTAATAAGAAAGTAGTATCATTACGGGAAATACCATAAATTAAAATGGAATATAAATATAAAATAATCCCTAGTGCAATAAGAAATCCTTTATTAAATTTTTTCATATTCCTATATGAGTAGATAAGTTTTTCCTGATGTTTAAAAAGTAACATTCCAACCATAAACATAGATGTAAAATGTAGCGTATCAGCATAACCATTATAAAACCCCTCAGCTTTACCAATATGCAACATATTAAGAAAAACACTAATTAAAGAAAAGCTCAAAGCAAATAGCATCGTTTTCTTCCAATTCAGTTTATAAAAGAGAAGAAATAACAAAGGAAACACAATAGATATACGCATTTCTTGAGCCAATGACCAAATAACTGGATTATAATTTTCCGTAAAAAAGTTATTAAGAAGCACAAAGTGGTTTATAATATCTAATTTTGTTATAGACCCTTGCCATCTATCATAGAACCAATCACGTAGTCCTACCACTTCATACGGCGAAAATAAAATAAATAAAGCAAAGGTAACGATTATCCAAAAATAATAAGGAATATAGATTCTTACAAATCTCTTAATTAAATATCCCCAATAATTTGTTTTTGAATGATAAAGTGCCATAGACAACACGAAACCACTTAGTACATAAAAAACGATAACAGCTTCCCCACCCGCCCATAAAAACCTAAGTGGGGAAAATTTAATAGCATTAGGCAACGATGGTAGCATTAAACAAAAATGTCCAAATACCACAGTAAGTGCCGCTAACCCTCGTATAGAATCTAATTCTTTTATTCTCTTACTCATAAAATGTTCTCCTTGTAAATTGTAGATTTTGCTATTCATAAAGGCCACTATACTAGTGTAGCGGGAGAATTGTTAGATCCCTGATATAAGCACTTCAAAGTCAATCTATACATCTGTTTTTTGGTCTCCATTTCCTTATATAAATAATTTAAAACAAAGTATTTAATACAAAGAAAAGATTTTATTAAGTTTTTATAAAATCTAATTACAGAAATAAGTACCGGATATTATTTTTTTATTGTCACTTGATGAAATAATGGATGGTTTTTCTTTATATAACTTTATTAAACTAACCTTGTAATAGAATGCTTTGAATTAAAAAATTCATAATAAACGCCATCCTTTCTGTATATTTCCACAAAAAGAATATTGTTTTTTGATTTTATAGATACAAATTTCTGTTAGCTTGATTACAATAACAAAAGTTTCGAAGTATCCAATTTGAAAATTAATACCATCTTCCATTTCGAGCTATCTACATAAGAATCTATAAAGCTTCGAAACTCTTTTTTTAGATTAATATTTAGTTTTCACCCTATAAACTTAGCTTTTTACTATATCAACCGCACTATTCCACATACCATTAAAGAAAGATCCGATTTTACGCATAAAACGTGTAAACCAATTTGCTTGTTCTACATCAGATTTTGTTACAAGGTCTATTTGTAATGATTTACCTGATAAAAATCCAGGATCCGTATTATCTTTAGGCGAGATAACCATTTTACTTATTGTTACACCTTTTTTAATGGGCGCTTCTTGTTCTTCATTCGATACTTTAAATTCTTTTTTATAAACGTCTTTGTTGCCCTTCGGCATTGGAAGTGAAATAGCTTGTTTTGTTTGAACTATTACATCTTTGTCTTTTGCATTTGCAACTCGCACTGTTTCATGCCCTTTTACTACTGAACCTTTTCCGTAGATATTCTTCACTTCAAAATTCGCAAATCCATAATCATATAATTTCTTCGTTTCATCAAAACGTGCTGTATGAGAGTTTGCTTTTATTACTACAGAGATTAGACGCATACCGTTTCTTTCTACTGTACCAGTGAAGCAATCACCAGCTTCTGGAGTTGTTCCTGTTTTCAAACCATCTACACCTTCGTATTGCTTAATTAAACCTTTTAACATCATGTTAAAATTCACCATATCAATTGGATACTTGCCACCCTTTTGGAATGTTTTTTTGGGGATTTTTGCTGTATCTAACATTTTGGGGAAATCTTGAACGAGACGTTGTGCTAAAATCGCACAATCTCTTGCGGACATTTTATTTTTCTCGTCTGAAGTAGTCCCTTCTGGATGATGTCCCTTTAAATCATAGTTTGTTAAGCCTGTAGAGTTTACAAATTTGTAATTTTTCATTCCAAACTCTTTTGACTTATCATTCATCATTTTCACGAAATCGGCTTCTTTTCCAGCAATTTCTTCAACTAAAGCAATTGTTGCACCGTTTGCAGAGTAAATTGCCATTGCCTCATATAACTCTTTGACCGTATAAGAGCCACTATTTTCTAATGGAACGTTTGATAATGAACGATCTTGCGAAATCGTATATGCATACTCAGAAATTTTAACTTTTTGATCCCATTTAAGTTTTCCTTTCTCCACCGCTTCATGAACTAAATATTCACTCATCATTTTTGTCATACTAGCAATTGCTAGTGATTCATCAGCATTTTTCTCATATAAAATTTTTCCGGAATTTGCTTCTACTAAAATTGCTGATCCTGCTTCTACGTCTAAAACAGGGACTGTTTCCGCTGATGCGCTCCCAGATGTAACAACTATGCTACAAAATAGTGTCAGCACTGTTACTATTACAATGAATTTTTTGTAAAACATACCTTTCAATTCTCTTACCTCCAATATCTTTTCTAGCATAATCACTATAAAAATAGACAATCTTATCAAATTCTATATACATATAAGACGTTAGGATCGCTTCCATATAAACCATTCCATCCTTTTAGGCGCACTGATACAGTCAGTATTCCCCACACAGCCTTATTTTTAATACCCTTGTATTATTAAAAATGATCCGTAATTTCATATTTTTTAGGATTACAATGAATAGACAATCTAAATAATACATTTGTTCCACATTTACAAAAAATAAAACCAGTGTGTCCGATTAAATATCGAGACACACTGGTTTTATTAACTATAAAGGATTTTAATTATTCAATTCAGTTATTTGCTAGACTCATACCAGAGATAAATTCTCCTTAGTCTAGACTATTAATCTCTTATAATAAAAAACTACATCCTATATAGAATGTAGTTTTTTCACAGACTTATCTATTTTTTACTTCCTTTTTATAAAAATCATATAATAGATTGATAGATGAGCTAGATAATATAGGCATTGCCTTCTCAACTAATTCTCTATCCCAATCAAACCAACGCATTTCCATCAGCAAATTTATTTCTGTATCAGTGAATCGTTTCTTTATTTCTTTAGCTGGAGTTCCCCCCCACTATTGTATACGGCGGAACATCTTTACTTACGACAGATCCTGCTGCAATGATTGCGCCTTCACCGATTGTAACGCCAGGCATTATAATTGATATGACTGTTCAATTTGCTCAGCGAATGGATATACTGTAATCCATTCTGAGTGATGATTATGATTACCACCCATTAAAATGACTACTCCACTGGCAATACAAACATAATTCCCAATAATGAGTTTATCAAGATGCCATCCCATCTGTTCAATTGGATTGAAAAGTGCTCGGGACTTAGCATCCCCCACAAATACCTTACACAGCCATCTTCAAAATTTTGATGACCATAATACCCTGAATAATAGGAGTACTCTCCTACTTCAATGAGTGGATTTGTTACTATATCTTTTATATACTTTGTTTCCGGCCAATGATTACATAATGGATGCTTCATAACTTTATTCCTCGCTTCTAAGTAGTGTAGGTTTTTACAATTTACTTAGAAGCTTACTATGACTGCTACATTTTTTAGCTTTCTCAAACGACGAATCATTGTCTTCAAGCCTTTCTTTTATTACAAAGGAATCTCTAATAAAACTCTATACAAAAAAATAGCCTATAAATTTTTATAGGCTACTTTTCATTTCATCATTATTACTTAGCTAATTCTTTCGTACCCTTCATTACATCAACAAAGAATCCCCAGTTATTCACAACAGAAGAAATACTAATATGTTCATCTGGAGTGTGAACATTAAATATATCTGGACCGAATGAAATTGCATCTAATTCAGGCATCTTTTGAACGAATACACTACATTCGATTCCTGCATGTACAGCAAAGATTTCAACATCTTTATTGTATTTTTCTTGATGCACTTTTTCAAACAAATTACGAATTTGTGAATTCGGATTGTATGGCCATTCTGGATACTCTGACTCGATTTCAAATGTTGCACCAACTAAATCGGCGATACATTTAATCTCATCTGCAACATGTTGTTTTAAACTACTTACAGAACTTCTCACTTCGTTACGTAATTTAATTTCATCTTGCAACGTTTCAATAACACCTAAATTTGTTGAACTTTCTACAAGACCTTTAATATCCATGCTCATACTTTGAATGCCGTTTGGGATTAAGAATAATGATGAAATAAGTTGTTTTTGCGTCTCTTTAGCAAATACTTTTTCTACTTTCTCATCCAATTTTGTAAGTGTAACATGAACATCTGGATCAACAGCACGCATTTCTTCTTGTAATACTCGTGTCCATGACTCTAGCTTTTCTTCTACCTTCTCTACATCTTCTTGACGTAATAAAATTGTAGCTACACTTTCACGCGGAATTGCATTTGTTTTTAACCCGCCGTGAACTTCACTTATATCAAATTGAATATTTGCTGATAAATCGCGTAATACTCGTCCTAATACTTTGTTTGCATTACCACGTTGTTTATCAATTTCCATACCAGAGTGTCCGCCTTTTAAACCACCAACATATAGACGATATGCATCCGTATTCGCTGACGCTTCATCCCAAATTACTGGAATTGTTTCAACAGCTTTCGCACCACCTGCGCTACTTACAAGTAATTTATGATCTTCTTCAGAATCAATATTTATAAAAATCTTTCCTTCAAAATGATTTGAATCAACAGCAAAAGCACCGCCCATTGTTGTTTCTTCTTCAGTAGTAATAACTACTTCAAGTGCTGGATGCGGAATGTCTTTCGAATCTAATAAAGCCATCGCATACGCCACTGCAATACCATTATCAGCGCCTAAAGTTGTTTGATTTGCATATAACATGTCCCCAATGATTCGCAATTCAATTGGATCTTTTTCAAAATCATGTACGGTTGCTTGATTTTTTTCACATACCATATCCATATGACCTTGAATGATAATAGCTGGTACATTTTCATAGCCAGCAGTTGCTTCTTTTTTAATAATGACATTCATTGCTTCATCTTGAATTACTTCTAAATTACGCTCTTTTGCAAAACCAACTAAATAATCACTAATTTCCTTTTCATTACCCGATCCTCTAGGAATCTTTGAAATTTCTGCAAAATGATAAAATACAGGGTGCTTTGTTAATTGTTCTAAAGTAGAATACATTTTTAAGCTCCTCTCAAAATGACAAAATAATATGTAAGTCTTTTATCATTATACCATGATTCGTTATTTTACTTTTCTTTTAACTTTTTAATATATTATTCATTTTATGTACAACACTCTTACAACATTGTAAGGATGTTGTAATCTATATCGATTTTTCTCACTTCATAATAGCCGTATACTGTGTAAAGAAAGAAATTGAAGGAGATAAAGAAAATGAAAAAGTTTTTAACAATTATTACACTATGTTTATTATTTTCTAGTTTTACTATTGGCTGTGAGAGAGCATCGCTCAATCGAATTGGTAAAGATGTATATTACGTGCAGATAAAAGGCGAAGGAACTATCGAAAAAGTAGAAGGTAGAAACTTACGTAACTACACACTCCCTGCTTATGATGAAAACGGAGTAAAAAAACAAATTACATTTAGAAGTACAAAAAAAGAAAACGACCATAAATTAAATGAAGACGCACTTTTACGCCTATTTGTAAATCAAGATGATAATAACAAAAATGAAATATCATCAATTGAAGTAAAATCCTATGAAGAGATTCAGAAAGCAGATTTACCTGAAAAAATAAAAGAAAAGTTTAATATTAAATAAAAAACAAAAGAAAATGCACTATGCATTTTCTTTTGTTTTTTTCACTCGTATATATTTTGAACTGCTATTATTCATCAGTTTCTCTAAGCGATTTATATTTTCCGTTAACGCACCTTTCACAAGAGAGAAATCTGTATTTGGTTCTTCTTTTTTTTCTTTAAAAAATGAAGACTTTTGTATATTTACTTCAGCCATCTCTTCTCCCCCTCTTCAAAAAGATACAATCTTCTATTTATATTATATAGCAAATGCAGAAAGAGTGTACACTTATGATTTTCTTTTTAATTCTTCTTCTAGCTCTTCTACTTGCTGTAATGTATCTCCTTTTATTAACGAGAAATCTGTTGTATCTTCATTATCTTTTTTAAAAAAATCATTGTCATAATCTTTTATCACTACAATCACCTCTACGTGCTAGTGTAGGGATGATTGTCCGATTTTATTCAACTTTTTCCGATTTATTCCGAATTTATGTATAAAAGAGTAGGACAGAAAGTTCTGTCCTACTTACTAAAATAACTATGATGTATTGTTAAATTATATACATTTTCAAAATCTCGATCTTGCAGGTTATTTTTCTTACCATCAATAACAATGAAAACATCACTCACTATTTTTGCTGGTATAATTCCGACATTTTCTACTTGCACCGCTTTCTGCTCATTCAATTGCTCAATATGTTCAAACGGAACGATGATACTAAATTGAGAACGGATACCGCGAAAGTTTGTATTTAATTCCTTTGCCGCTTCAAATACAACAATTTTTGCCCCAATCTTTTCACCATACGAATCTAAAAATACGTTTAAGCTTTTTGTATATTCTTCTTCCGTATGCCATTCCATCGTACCGAATACTGCCGGATTGACATTTTGAATAATTGTTGTGTATATTTCTCCTCTTGCTTTAGAAGCAATTAATGACCGTTTTATCGATTGAACAGTCTTGCCGATATCGCTAAATTTTGCTCCCCATATTTCTGAAATATTAGGTGTTAAAATAAATGCAATATCAACGAAAATAACCATTGCAGTGAACATTAAAAGATTTTTCCAGAGGGTTAAATCAATTCCTTTTACCATGAAATACACGGTGACTGATATTATAAACAACCCATACCAAGTCTTTCTAATTCGTTGCTTCTTCTCCTCGTACAACTCTTCGTTTTTCCAATAAAAGAAAACAAGTACTAGAAAAACGATTGCTAAAATAAATAAGCCGATTCGAATGTTAGAGATCACCAATGACATCACCCTCCATTCAAAAACTACTCACGATATCATTACATGCACAAGCAGCTCTCTTTATGACAAAAGACGTGGACAAGCTTCTAAATTTAGCTACATTGCATATACATTAGAAGGTGCCACGTCTTTTACCCCGCTATTTGTGGGCAGTAAGCTCCCCATCTCAACATTCTGCAAAAGCGAAGAAAATAGGTGGGGGATCAACTGCCCATAAAAGCCCGATTGGTTCAACTAATAATCAGTGGGACGAACACCCCCCACTGATTAAAGTTTCACTTTATCCTGAATCTACATTGTATATGTAGACAAGCACGCGTTTCAAATTTTCATGTTAAAAAGAAATATGTTTCGGAATTTCCCCTTCTGGTACTTCTCCGTCCATACTTAAGTAATAATGACGAATTGGTCGTAAATTATCGTCTAATTCATAAACGAGTGGTATACTCGTTGGAATATTTAATGAAACAACACCATCACTTGAAAGGTTATCTAAGTATTTCACTAGCGAACGAATCGTATTACCGTGTGATGAAATAATTACCTTTTCACCACTTTTTAATGATGGCGCGATTTCTGAATGCCAATAAGCAAGTACTCTTTTCTCCGTATCCACTAAACATTCAGTCAATGGAAGCTCACCTTTTTTAAGTGCTTTATATCTTGGATCATTCATTTCATACCTAGGATCATCTTCAGTAAGAGCAGGTGGTCTTACATCAATACTTCTTCTCCAAATATGAACTTGCTCCTCACCATATTTTTTCGCCGTTTCATCTTTATTCAATCCTTGCAATGCACCGTAATGTCTTTCATTTAGTTTCCAACATTTATGTACTGGGATCCATGCAAGGTCCATCTCATGAAGTACAATCCATAACGTCCGAATTGCTCGTTTTAATACAGATGTATAAGCAACATCAAAAGTATATCCATTTTTCTTTAATATTGCTCCTGCTTCTCTCGCTTCACTTAATCCATTCTCTGATAAATCTACATCAGTCCAACCAGTAAAACGATTTTCAAGATTCCATAAACTTTGTCCGTGACGAATAAGTACAAGTTTTATCATTATAATTCCCCTCTCGGAAATGTGAATTGTATTGTTCCATTGCGTACACGTGTCAACTACCCCATTGAGACAAAACGTTTCAGTGGGGCTTGAGTTAGAACGCTAGGTCTTTTCGTCTATCACTAGACAGGTTGACGCTCTAGCATTCATGCCACCATACGATAACACCTCAAGTAAGTTTTGGTTGGTACTGGCAACGAACGATTGTTTTCCCACTTGCACCCCCCTTTCAAAAAAGAGCAATTCTTCCTTATGGAAGAAGCCACCACTCAGATGACTCCGGCGTGTGCTACAAGCCCCGACAAATCGAGTACACATGGATGGTTGACACACCCACTAAGCTATGCACGAAGCAACAGCCTTACGTTTTTGCACTTCTAATAGAATCGGCGTTTTCACTTTGAGATTGCCATCCAATTGTACAACTCTTGATTTTTGCAATGTATTCAGCACACCATTAATGTCAGTATGGATACATGTTCCTGCTTTACTTCGGTACAATCTAAATGTAGGAGATTTTTTTATTTCTTACATTTTTAGGCATACGTATTTTAATGGAATGGATAAAATCTGTTCTTTTTCAAACTATAAAACAGATATATTTCTTATCATTTTTGATCGATTACAACTTCTCGCTTCGACATCCAAGCATCAAAACCTGATCGGCTATTTGCCATTTCATTCATAACTTGATGCCAATTTTCTTCACACGATTCACCAAATTTTGAAAAAATAGTACCCATTTGTTGCCTTTGTACATCGCTCAATTTTTTCTCTAATTCGGTACCTTTTTCTGTTAAAGATAACTGTTTCACACGACGGTCATGTGTAGCTTCATTACTCTCAATTAAACCCTTTTCCACAAGTTGTCGTAATGGTCCGTGTAGAGCCTGTTTACTTATTTCTAACAGTGATAATAACTCATTTACGCTTAGACCTGGAAAGCGTGCGATAAAAAATAAAATTCGGTGGTGTACTCGTTGTATGCCATACTCTTTTATAATTTCATCTGGCTTTTCAGTAAATGTTTTATATGCAAAGTAAAATAATGCTAATGCTTCATTCATCTGTTCTTCTTTATGTTGTGTCATCTATTTTCCCCCTGTATGTAAATTATACCACAATCCAGTAATCAATATTTTAATGAACGCATTTGAACTTCTTTCGTCTATTGAAATATTCATTGCACAATTAGGAGATGATTCATTTGAAAACGCAATATACTGTAAGTACATATTTATTAGACAGACTAAGCGAATTAGGAATTGAGCATATTTTTGGTGTCCCTGGTGATTATAATTTGGCTTTTTTAGATGATGTAGTAGCACATGAAAAGTTAGAGTGGGTTGGCAATTGTAATGAATTAAATGCAGCATATGCTGCTGATGGATATTCTCGTATAAAAGGAATCGCTGCTCTTATTACCACTTTCGGTGTTGGAGAATTAAGCGCCATTAACGGTGTTGCTGGCTCATACGCAGAAAATGTACCTGTTATAAAAATCACGGGGACACCACCTACAACAGTAATGGAGAATGGAGCACTCGTTCATCATACGTTAGGTGATGGAAAGTTCGATCACTTTTCCAATATGTATCGAGAAATTACTGTAGCGCAAACAAATTTAACCCCCGAACATGCTACTGAGGAAATTGATCGTGTGTTACGTGCATGTTGGAGTGAGAAACGCCCTGTTCATATTCAATTACCGATTGATGTGTATAATAAACCAATTAATAAACCTACGGAATCCATTTTACATAAACCAGTTGTAAGTAATAAAGATGCGCTGGATAAAATGCTTTTACATGCAACTTCGAAAATAAACAGTGCCAGAAAACCTGTTATTTTAGCTGATTTTGAAGTGGCTCGTTTTCATGCTGAAGAATATTTGCATCAATTCGTAGAAAAAACTGGATTTCCTATCGCGACATTAAGTATGGGGAAAGGAATATTCCCTGAAAAACACCCCCAATTTATAGGAATTTATACTGGTGACGTTAGTCCTTCATACTTACGAAAAAGAATTGATGAATCTGACTGTATTATTAGTATTGGCGTGAAATTAACTGATACTATTACCGGTGGCTTTACACAAGGATTTAAAAAAGAGCAAGTAATAGAAATCCATCCCTATACTGTGAAAATTATGGATAAAAAATATGGACCCGTTGTAATGAAAGATGTTTTAAAACAATTAAATGATTTAATCGAACATCGCAAAGAAGACACACTTGAAATTAAGCCGTTTATTTCAGAATCACTACCTATAACAGAAGAGTTCAATCCAAAAGCACAAATGATTACACAAAAACGATTTTGGCAACAAATATATCATTTCTTACAAGAAAACGATGTTTTAATTGCAGAGCAAGGAACGCCTTTCTTCGGTAGTGCCACTATCCCTTTACCAAATAACACCACTTATGTAGCACAACCATTATGGGGATCAATTGGTTATACATTACCTGCTCTACTTGGTACACAGCTCGCTAATTTATCGCGGCGTAACATTTTAATTATTGGTGATGGTTCTTTCCAATTAACTGTTCAAGAGTTATCAACTATACTTCGGCAAAATTTAAAACCGATTATATTTTTAATTAATAACAATGGATACACTGTTGAACGTGCAATTCATGGTCAAAATGAAACGTATAATGACATACAAATGTGGGATTACACAAAACTAGCGAACGTATTCGGAACAGAAGAAAAAAGTCTAACATGGAAAGTGGAAAATGAAACAGAGTTAGCAGAAGTTTTAACGAATATAACTGTAAATAACAATCAACTTATCTTTATTGAAGTTGTAATGAGCCAAGGGGATCAGCCTGAATTGTTAGCTAAACTTGGGAAAAGATTCGGCATGCAAAATTCTTAATAAGGCAACGTGTAGCAAAAAATAATAACAGGTTCAGCTGAGAGTTGTAAAATTTGTTTATATACTCAAAATACACAAGAAAAAGGATGGCCATTGCCATCCTTTTTGACATATATTGAACTTTCCCTATTTTGAAGACCATTCTTCAACTAATCCCGGTATAACAAGTAATAATTTTTAATCCATCTTTAATTTTATAGCTTTTGTGGCAATAAAAGTTTTAATATGCTTATCTAATATTCTAGTTCCGCCAAAATCATCCTCATAAAAACCACTTATAACTAAACCAGCTTCAATTTGACCTTGAATTTGGTCTTCAAGAGTATGTGCATATTCTATTGTTTGATTGGAATTTACATAATCTTGAACTTCATCCTCTGGTAAGTAGTCTAGTGTTGATGAAGGTATAGAATGTTTAACATCAAGTATACCCTTTTGCTCTTGATTGTCATCAAAAATCCATAGTAACGGATTTGTAAATCCTGAAATAAGAATTCCTCTATTCTTTAGTACCCTTGATATCTCATTCCATACAAGGTTAACATCTTTTACAAACAAATTAGAAACGGGATTTACGACAATATCAAAATATTCATCTTCAAAATCACTAAGGTCTGACATATCCCCTTGAACTGTTTTTAAAGTTAACCCGTCCCGTTCTGCTACCTTTTTATCTTGTTCCAACTGCTTTCTTGATATATCAGTAACTGTTACATCTGCTCCAGCAGCAGCTAGAACAGGTGCTTGTTGCCCTCCACCTGACGCTAAGCAAAGTATCTTTAATCCATCTAATGATTTTGGAAACCACTCTCTAGGAACTGATTTTTCTGTGGTAACTGTGATTTCCCATTCACCTGATTTACTTCTTTCAATAACCTCGCGACTTACAGGTTGTGTATATCTAGAACCTTCTTCAACCTTTTTATCCCATGCATTACTGTTTTGTTGAGTTGTATCCATTATAACTATTCCCCCTAGCTATCTTGTTATATTTTAAATGTAAGATCATTTACTATAAAAGCTTTCCTTTTTCTATTAACGTAACCAATAATTAATACATATTTTTCTATATTTATATTAACAGATAAAAAGCAGCAATAAAAACAAAATATTCTAAATAGGAAAAATACAAATTCGTTTAAACAAATAAAAAGGCATTCCAAACCTGTTGACGGTTGGAACACCTTTTTATTTGTTATTTAAATTTTTAACCTCTTAACTACACTCATTAAACAAATCAATTACAATTTATTCCGCAAGCGTTAACTGCCAAGACACACCATACTTATCATTTAACCAACCAAATTTTTTACTAAACGGATAGGCACCTAAAGGCATAAGTACTGCTCCATCCTCCGCTAGTTTATTAAAAGCCGTTTCAATTTCTTCTTCCGTATTACAAGTTACATAAAGAGACATAGCTGGTGTAAATGTAAAATTATGATTTACATAACTATCTATGCACATGAATTCTTGCCCGTGTAACGTAAATGTTGCCTGAATTACAGTACCCTCTTTACCAGGTCCATTTTCATCGTAGCGAGAGATACTTACAATTTCTGATTGATCAAATAGTGATGTGTAAAAATTCATCGCTTCTTCAGCTTTACCTTCAAACATTAAAAATGTAGTGATTTTTTGATTTGTGTTACTCATACAGAGACAACCCCTTGTTATGTATTTATGCAAAATATACATCGGCCAGCAAAACCGAACGTATTTTCCCGTAAGTGTATTGTCTATAAAAACGATGAGTTTGTCAATTATCTACTTCCTTATTTCTTCTTAAATAATGCTGTCCAAAGAAATGATTCTCCAAACATAGTATTCGGTTGTTCAATTTGCTTCATTTTTCTAATTTCAATCACTTCAAATCCCTTAAATACCTCTCTTAATTTCTCTTCCGAATAAGCCAGACCACCTTGCAGACTCCATCCTCTATATACGTCCCAATCTGTTATTTCTGAGCCATTTCGCTCATCTAAATCGCCTGCCGCAAAACATGTTAATCCGAAATAACCACCTGATTTCAATGAGTTTTTAATTAAATCCACATAATTTATTCTTCTATGTGGTGGAATATGATGTAAACAACCCGAATCGTATACAAAATCAAATTCATTTTGGACCTCTAAATTAAAAATTGAATCACAAATAAATTCAATTTCTATCCCTTTTGCTAAAGCCCGCTCTTTCGCCCATTTAATGCCTTCTATAGATAAATCCACTGCCGTTACATCAAACCCTTCATTTGCTAGATAAATTGCGTTTCTACCCGGACCACATCCAAGTTCTAGTACTTTTCCTTTTGAAACCCAATTTTTATTTATATACGAAACTAGGTTCTCATCTGGAACGTTTTCAAAAAACGGAACATCTTTTTCTCTATTCGCATAAAATTCATTCCAAAATGGTTCTGCTGGTCTTAATAATGAATCAAGCATTTTAATAATATCTTCTTGATTATGCAACGTTTCATTTTTCACTTGTATCCCTCCAAATTTAAATAGTCAGAAAATCATTATACACCTTTCAGAACTTTCAGACAAAAAGAAAAACTCCTACATTCAATAGGAGTTTTTCTTTTTAAAATCCAAGTATAGCTAACCATTTTAACAACTTCTCTTCTCGCGCTTTTAAATCATCGTTCCTAAGCTTACCTAACTGTATTTCACTCACAATTTCTCCGTCCGCCATAAAAAGAACTCTTTCTGTTTTCGCTGCTACCTTTACATCATGAGTCACTAACATAATAGTCGTTCCATCACGGTTAATATTTAATAAAATTTGCATTACCTCTTCTGTTGATTTTAAATTTAGAGCACCCGTTGGCTCATCAGCAAAAATAATATTTGGATTATTAATGAGCGCTCTACAAATAGAAACTCTTTGTAATTGCCCTCCAGATGCTTCGGTTATATAATGAGACGCTATATCACTTATCCCCATTTTCCCCATTAGCGCTAGAGCACGTTTATTTACTATTTTCTTACTCTCACACTTCGCTAAATATGCTGACAAAATGATATTATCAAATAGATTCAAGTTTCTAAGAAGGTTACTCTGCTGAAAAATAAATCCTATTTCAGTAAGGCGCAACTTGGCTAACGCTTCTTCTTTCATACAAGATATTTCTTTACCACCAATTTTCACACTTCCTGATGACATTTGATCCATTCCACTAATATTATATAGTAACGTCGATTTCCCAGAACCAGAAGGCCCCATAACCGATACAAATTCTCCCTCATAAACCTCTAAATCTATATTTTTTAGCACGTGATAATTTGCATTTCCATCTATTGAATATGTTTTGTTTACTTGCTTTACTTCTACAATTTTTTTCAAGTTTTACACCCCTACTCCCCATTTGGCTTTACATCGTTTGTGTGCTTTATAGTAAAACTACTGAAAAGTGTTGTTGCAGTCACACATATAAATAATATCGCTGGGCATATTATATAAGAAACGATAGGATTTACGACAAACTTTATATGAGCTGCTCCCATAAATGAGCCTAACCGACTTACTAACATTTCACCAAACGTAGCAGCTATACATGTCCCTATCACAATGCCTAATAATACAATGACGATAGAACGTGTTATATACTGTATACGAATATCTTTACTAGAAAAACCGATATTTTTCATAATTAAAATTTGCGAAGAATCTTTTGCTAATAACATTTTAAAAAGCATTGCAGTAATTAAAACTGATATCAATATCGCAATCAAAATAGCCACTTGAGTCACGAGTCTTAATTGTTTAATTGTCTCTCCTAAAGTTTGCGTTAAATAATCATTCGTATCTGTTATTTTTGCAGAACTAAAATTTTGTTTATACTCCTTCACTTTTTCTTGCAAATCAACATTAGACTTTAAATCTACATTTACTACATACCATAATATGTTTTCGTTATTATAAGAAAAGTTCGCTTTAGCTGTTTTCCCGCCATTTGTTACATCTTGATACATACCACTAATCGTAAGTGTTTTCTCTTTCCCATCAACAAATAAAACGATAGAATCCCCTACATTCTTTTTTAATTCATTTGTGTTCATATAAGAAAGAGCAATTTCATTTTCATTTTTTGGTGCCCTACCTTGCATATAGTCTAATGGAAATGTAGTGAAGTCTCCCACTTCTACATGTAAGTTTTCATGTGTACCATCAGCGCTTACCATTTTAAATGTACTCGTTACAAATGTTGCATATTTTTCTACTTCATCATCATTTCGTAAATATGATATAACGTCCTTAAATCGTTTCTCTATATTTTCAGTTTGCTGTAAATCTATTCGAATATCACTTTTTCCTGTTCCCATATAATTAACAAACTTCGGTGACTGAATCGTATACAAAAAATTAACAGGTACAACAATCATAAACACAGCTATTATTAATACGATACTTAATACGCGATATAACTTAAATCTTTTTATAACATCTTGTATACCAATAAATATATTTACATTTTTAAATTTAGATCGATTGAGTGAAAAAGAGTTTCTAATCTTTCTTTTCCCTATTTTATCTCTTGATTGTAAAGCATCTATTGCTGTAATTCCCCTAAATTTCCATAAAATGATACGACAGAACAAGATAACGACTAAAAATAACAGTGTTGTAATTATGAATGGCACAACATTGTGTAAAATACTTTTATCTGCTGCCCCCATATAAAGAGTGATATTCGAAGTGAATATCTTTGTAACAAATAGGGAAAGTATATATCCACATATACACCCACCAGCTGAAATAACAACATATTTTGTTACATATAGTTTTTGAATATCTTTACTTGTAATGCCAATAGCTTTCATAACACCAATTTCCCGATAATCTTCTTCCATCGAAGTAGTAATCGTAAATCTAATACATAACATTGCAATTAACATTAATAATGCACTTATTATGATAAGTACCGCAGCTACTATTCCATCTGTTAATGAATTGAGTGTTTTAAATAGTGAATACGTAATAGAGGGACCTTTTTGGGGTAAGTTCGATGACTCGTATAGATTTTCAAATTCATTTATTTTATTTACATCAGTTAGCTGGAATTCAATAAGATATTCGCTTTCTCCAAAATTCCTTTTTATTCTTTTGAAATCTTCATTGCTTATTACGAATCGTTTTGAACTAACAATTGATGGATTCATTTGAACATCACGAACAAATGCTGAAATAGTAAATTCTAGTTCATTCTTATTTTTATCAACCCATATTTTATCTCCAATACGCAAATTATATTTTTGCATATAATAAATGGGTACACCTATTTCCCCTTTCCTAACATCAACCACTTCATTATTTAAATTTAATAAAAAATCAAACTTACTATTTTGTTTAACGAAGCTTATGTCCATTACACTATTATGTTCCGCTTCATTTTTCTTCTTTATAAAAATGTTAGATCCGTTTATTTGGACCATCTCAGCCGTTTGTTGTTTTTTTACAAACGGAGTTTTTTCTACAAAGGAATCAATTGACTTTTGATTTACTTCTCCGGCATGCATTTGTACGAAATGCGGTGCGTTTGATACTTTAACCAATTGCTCCATTGAGTTCAATAGATTTATAACGTTACTTGAAGCACTAGCCATTAAAAGACTTGATAACATGATAAACATAAATAAAATGGTAATTATCATTTTATTTTGAGAGAAATCTCTTTTTAACATTCTCCTAATCATATTAAGCTAGTTCCCTTCATTCGATAGTATTTTCTTCGTCACAACCGCTATTAATAACATTATGAAACTAATAACTAATATAGGTAAATAAATTTTCATACTGAATTCTTCAAACATAAAACCATAAACGACTTGCCCAATCGGTGCCATACATTGGGATACCGCTGTTATAATTGCCATTACTTTTCCTAAGTTTTCATTTGGTGTTTTCTTTTGAACTACAGTAATCACATAGATGGATACAATTGTCATGATCATTGCAATTAGAATAGAAGAAAGTATAAAGAGGATAAATGGTGGATAGTATCCTAAATTAAGAATAAATGGTGTAACTGATAGTGCCATTGGTATTACTAATAAAGCTATTAAAATCATCCAATAATACAATGTTTTCATCTGTAGCTTTTTCGCAAAAAAACCTATTGATAATGCACCTATTATAGTAGCAAAATCGATCAATCCCATTCCAATTCCATATAACGTGTGGCTACTTTCCATTGTGACTCGTATAATAATTGGAGCACCAACAACAAATAGCGGCGTCAGTATTAAATTTAGTAATGCGGCTAAAAGCATAGATTTCAAAATAAATGGCTGTTTTAAAACGTATATAAACCCTTCTTTCATATCCTTTACAATTGTCGGTATGATATGACTTTCTTGCACTCTCTTTATAAAAGGTATTGTAATAAACATTTCTAAAATCGCAGATAAAAAGAAAGCAAGACAGCTTATTATGACGAGCATTTTCAAACCAATTATGCCGTATAATATTCCTCCTAATACAGGAGCAACTATATTAGATAATGCTTGCACACCATTTACGATACCGTTCGCTTGTTCTAACTTTTTCTCTGGAACTAATTGCGGAATACTGGCCATTACTACCGGTGCGTACATTGCACTAATAATCGCTAGTAAAAACATAATTGTTCCAATCGATAAAATAGATACAGATCCAGTAAATAACAAAACTATAAAACTTAATACAATCGCAGCGTTTATAAAATCAAATATAACCATTACATTACGGCGATTGAAACGATCTGCTATCGCACCGCCAAGAGGAGCTAGCAAAAACGGAATACTCGTTACCGCATATAATCCTGCGAATATATCAGCACGCCCTGTTATATCTAGCACATATAATGACAGAGCAAAACGTAAAAGTGTTGAACCTAAAATAGTAATAATTTGTCCACTCACCATTAAATAAAAATCCTTCATCGAAGGTTTTATACTAATAGACATTATAATCACACCCTTCCTTTAATTTAGACCGACTGTCGGTCTATAATAAACAAACAAAAAAGCATTATTTCTGCTTCATTAAAACCTCCATCATATAATCAAAGGATCCTTCTTTCGCTCCAACAGATACTTCCATCATTTTAATATAAGCTTTCGCTCTTCTCATCATTTCTTCCGGTTTCCATTGGAATAACCCATCATCAAATATGACTTGCGCGGAGGATAGTAATAGTTCAATCGTTTCTTGTGGGTATGGTGTAGAAAATACACCTTCATCGATTCCTTGTTCTAAAATCTCTGCTAAAACAGGAGATAAATGAATAATGGATTGCACTATACTTTTTTGATGCATTTCCGCATTATTTGGTTGATGAAATTGCTCAATCATTTTATCTTTTACATCCCCTGATTTTGGCGATTGCTCCATTAAAACTCGAAATAACTTTTCTAACACTGGGATATTGGGATTAGAGACAATTACTTTCGCTTTAGCAACATCTTCTTTAATGATCCTCATAATGATTTCATCCATTACTTCTTCTTTCGACTTAAAATAGTGATAAAACGTCCCCTTTGCTATCCCTATCTCTTTTAAAATGTCATTTACTGTTGTTTTCGTATAACCTTTCGTAACAAACAAGCGTTCAGCCGTTTCTAAAATTTCTTTTCTACGCTCCTCATACTCCTTTACTATTCGCATTCAAGTTCTCCTTCCCGCTAGACCGACTGTCGGTCTATTTAAATTATATGCTTAGTTAGTAAAAAGTTTCCTGTTATTGTACATATACACCATCTTACTTTCTATTTCCTTTATGAATTTTAAATTTATTAATACGGTAAATGAAATTTCAAAGATTATTTCTATGCAATCACTCTTGTGCTTATATCGACTTCGTTGCATAAAAACAAAAAATAGCCGCAACGCTTTGCGACTATTTTTGAATACTAACTATTTAACGGCCACGTCTTTGCTGACCTTGTTTTGCACTACTTTTCTTATTACTTGGCTTATTAAATGATCGGTTACTATCATTTCTCGAACTATTTCTTGAATCGTTTCTTCGGCCACCTTTAGAACCACTTCTTGAACCTTCACGGCTATCTCTTTGACGATATTGATCTGATTTTTTTGGAGCCGGCTTTGGTACCGGTTTTCCATTTTCATCAACATGTTTTATCTTCGGTTGTTCGATTATTTCTCTTTGCAGTGGTGCACCAAGCGTTTTTTCAATTTCTTCTAAATGTTTTTCATCTTTCGCTGCAACGAACGTAATTGCAAGACCTGATCCACCTGCACGTCCTGTTCGGCCAATGCGGTGAATATAGCTTTCTACATCTTCAGGGATATCATAGTTAAATACGTGTGTTACACCATCTACATCAAGTCCACGAGCTGCTACATCAGTCGCAATTAAGTACTGAATTTTAGCTTCGCGGAAACTCTTCATAACTCTTTCACGTTTCGCTTGAGGTATATCACCATGAAGTTCAGCACAATTATAACCTCTCCCTTTTAAATCATCATATAGCTTACTTGCTCTAACCTTTGTACGACAGAAAATAACTGCTAAAAATGGCTGATCACGATCCATAACAAAACGAAGTGCATCCGGCTTTGCACGATCTGTCGTCTCAATGACACGCTGCTCAATTGTATTTACCGTTACTTCTTCACTTTGTATTTGAATCATTTGCGGCTCATCCATATAACGTTTCGCCAATTTTTTAATATCTTTTGGCATCGTTGCTGAGAATAACATCGTTTGTTTACTACGAGGTGTCTCATCTAAAATATCTTCAATATCATATAAGAAACCGAAATAAAGCATTTGATCCGCTTCGTCTAATACAATCGTTGAAAGATTACTTAAATCAATTGTTTCACGTCGTATATGATCTAATAATCGTCCTGGTGTCGCAACAACAATATGTGTATTGCCTTTTAATTTCCTCAATTGCTGTGCTACATCTTGACCACCATAAATCGCTAGAACATTAATATCATCTCTTTGAACAAGCATTTTTTTAATTTCATTCGTAATTTGCAGTGCTAGTTCCCTTGTTGGCGCAACAATTAAAGCCTGAACATCACTACACTCTGGATCGATTTTTTCTAAAATCGGTAACACAAATGCTAATGTTTTACCCGTGCCTGTTTTTGCCTGCCCAATAATATCCTTACCAGACATAATAACAGGAATTGCCTTCTCCTGAATCGGTGTTGCTTCTGTAATTCCATTTTCACGTAATGTATGATTAAACGTTTCACTAATTCCTAATTCTAAAAAGTTTTTCAAATAGACCACTTCTTTTCCTTATTTTTCACATTAGCTTTCATTGTACCATTTGTTTCGCTAAATATGAAAAATAAAAAAATTCTTATCTTCTTTTTTTATATTCATCGTGTACTAGGTGGACAAATTCTTTTTGTTTTTTCTCGGAATTAATTAATGCCTCCATATTAGTAGTAGACAAAATAAACTTCTTAATTTTTCTATTACTCCAAATTAATTTTGTATACTTTGTATCTTCGTGTAGCTTTCGAAACCACTCTAATTCACTTAATTTTGCAATATTATGTTTTAATTTCATGTCATTTCGAGGGTAAAATAAAATGATATCTGCAATTACATCAAACAATAAACTCATTTTCTCCCCTCCTATACATATATATTTCAATGTTATGGAAATATAGTTACAGGGTGATGAAATTGACCAATACATGCATAAAGATTTTTTGCGTATTTTTCTTACTATATTTTCAATCGACCTCAATTATTATGGCAAAAGCTCAAACAAATGTGATAAGTGAATTTAAACAAGCTTTACTGAAAAATGATAAAAAATTAATGAGGTCATATGTAACAGATGGAGTTGAACTACCTACTTTCCAAACAAATAAACAAATTCATGAAATTAAAATAGTACCGTCTCCAAAAGAAGATACTACAATTCTTCTTTCTTATTTCAAAGGCAATGATGATGTATTTACTATCGGTTTCATTTTAGAAATAGTAACAAAAAATAATAAAATATCTCGAATTAATCAAATTTATAATGGAACCAATCCACTTATGAAAGAAGCTACTATCGTAAAAGAATATGAAATGAAGTGTAAGGAACATATACTTACTCCTACAAAATTCCCGTTCGAAATTCACGAATTTCAAGGGTACATCTATAACGATTACTTAAACCTCCACTACTACAATGAAGATATTAATGGGATTTTTAAAATCACTGTTTCACCAGTTCAAAACAAATTAGGCTTCTATGTACTTAGGGGAGCTAAGTTCTACACCTTAAAAAATAATATAAAAGCATTATATAATCCTCATGTTGATTCAGCATATGAGCTTATCTTTCAGCAGAATGGTTTTCAATATATAATTGCAATTGGTAACAAACGCTATATAAAAGGCAAATATAACGTAAAGGATTTAATTCAAATTGCGGAATCTATGAATTAAAAAACCGATCTTTTCAATATAGGAAAGATCGGTTTCTTTATTGCTTTATACAGTAATTATATAGTAAGCTTGCCTCCATGATAGCAATAATATGTTGTTGCTTTAAGGTTTTTAATCCTCTTTAATGACTCTTCCGCTTTTTCTATATCTAAGCAAAAATCCGGATTAGCTATTACTAACTCACGATTCTCTTGAACGGCCGCATCTCCTGTAATTACACAATCTAAATTCGGAAAATATAATGAAATATGTCCCGAAGTATGTCCTGATGTCGCTACTATTTGACATTCATTATTCAAAATCATTTGACCATCACATACTTTTCCATCGACGGAAACATGTCTTATATTTTTTAATTGTTGTATAAACCACTCACCAAATTCTTTCTCTTCAATTGGCATACGTTGTAACATGTCTTCAGCTTGAACTAGTCTCTCCGATTTTATATCACCATTAATGTAGTGGGATTCAATTTCACTAGCAATAATATTAACGTGAGGATATTTCACTTTCAAATCATATAAAGCCCCTATATGATCGTCATCATAATGAGTAATAATTATATTTTTTAAGTTTTTCATCTCATATTCATGTTTTAAAATTGCATTTTCAATTAAAGGTAAAAAACTTGGATATCCTGTATCGACTAATGTTAATTCATTATGTAATATAATTAAACTTGGATAAATACATTGTTTTTGTCCATTAAATTCGAATTCAATTGGTAGTTCTATTATTTTCATTTTTCCTCCCCCATACCCATTATTTAATGTTTAATAATTAATAAATCATCCACATACATTTTACTGTACATACTTATGTAACAAAACACTGTGAGTCGTTACATAACCAACATTCTATTATTTTGAACAGGTAATTCCTTATTTTTATGGAAATATACACTAAGAAAACCAATACAATTGATTATTTCCTCACTTCTTTGTCTATCCTTTTAAAAAATCTATTTTTTGTAAAAGGAGTGTTTATATGGAGAAACAAACACTTTGGAAAAAATTCAAGAAAAGCTCAGCAGATCTCGGTAAATCTAGCGTATATGAAAGTATTATTTTATACTACACAATGAGAAAAAAAGAGCTACCTACTAAAGCGAAATTTATCATATTAGCCGCTTTATCCTATTACGTGCTAACAATCGACTTCATTCCAGATATAGCTGCTATTATTGGGATTGGCTTATTAGATGATGTTTTAGCAATTGCTATTGCGCATAAATTTGTAATGCGCCATGCAGACGCTGAAATTCGAGAAAAGAGTAAAATAAAAATGGAGTCATTATTTACTTGAGCTCAGGCGTGACTTAAAATAGTTAGTCATTTACCCTAACTTTTCTAGTTTCAACGACAACCAATCTTTAATTAAGGTAAACTCTTTGCAGCCACTAAATATTATCCTGCATGAATTGCACTTTTACAGGATAAATCGTGTCAGAAACAACAGAAATTCTCTTAGCTCTTTACCCTTAGAAAATTAGGGTGCCAGCACTTATTCTTAAGTTCCGACACCCTATCATTCGTTTTTATGCAGTTACATGCGTCCCCCTATATAAAACTACTATTGCCGCTACTATAAGAATCATCCCCATAAAAGCAGGTGCTGCATGGCCGAGTGATACATAGATTTGTCCCCCAATAATTGGACCAATCATTCTTGCTAAAGCTTGAATAGATTGACTACCACCTTGTATCCTTCCTTGTTCACTAGAACTGACAGACTTTGAGAGTATCCCATTGAATGAAGGCCCGAAAATTGAATCACCAAAACCAAACAGTAACATCCCAACGATTAAAAGTGGATATAAGGAAAACAAAGCAGACACTGCAATAAAACTGTATCCAATAATCTCCGATACCATTCCAAGTATCGCTATTTGTTTATCACTAAGCTTGATCAAAAGTTTTGGCATTATAAAAGCTTGTGAAATAATGTCTTGAAAGCCCATAATTGAAAACATAATTCCGATTAGTGCAGGCTGCCAATTAAAAGTATCCATCGTAAATTGAGTGAAAATTGCTTGTAAAGATCCGTTAGGTATCCATAGTAAAAACGCTGAGACAAGTAACCATTTTAAATTTTTCATGGAAAGTATGTTTGCTAGCTGCGCAAAAGGATTCAACCTTACAAAAGTAATCTCTGTTAACCTATTATTTTTATCAAGACTCTCAGGCATATATTTCATGCCATATAAAACATTTATTAAAGTTATGAGCGCTCCAAAGTATAAAGGTACAGAATGACCAAACTTTGCAAGTAACCCCCCAAGAGTTGGTCCAATAATAGTCCCCGCACCTACAACTGCACTCACCCATCCAAAATACTTCGTTCTCTGTTCTTGGGGAATAATATCTGCAAAATATGCAAAAATTGTACTTATACTCCCGCCTGTTATACCTTCAATTATGCGTCCAGCAAATAGTACCCATAAAGCTCCTCCTATTCCAAAAACTAAGTACCCAATTGCAGAACCAAATAAGCATATTAAAAGTAATGGACGACGGCCATATTTATCGCTCAAAGCTCCGAGTACAGGAGCAGCTAAAAACACGCAGGCCGCATATACGGAAGTTAGTAGTGTAACAACCAATGCTTGTTCTTCCGGATTACTTGTATATGGCTGGACTAAGAATGGGACTACAGGCATGATGATACTGAAACCTATACCACAAAGAAATACAGAAATAAGTCCGAATAGTAAAGCATGTTTATCTATGCTTTTTTCAGTTTTCCTTTCATTTTGTGATCTAAATATAGACATTTAATTTCTCTCCTTAAAAATTTTGTTGCTTTGTCAACAAAATAATAACTCCGTTTTGTTGATTAGTCAACAAAAACACAATAATAAAAAGGTAGCCTATTCTCAGGAGTAAGGCTACCTTTTTATTATTTAAATTTATTACGACTTAATATGTATACCCTGTTTCTTTATTTCTGCATCCAAATGTCTACTATACTTTTCCACAAAGCTAATTATACTGTCGAATTCTTTTTCAGTTACTTGCTCAAATACGACTTTATCCCGCTCTTGAAACTCTTTGTGCAAGTCTTCATGTATTTTATAAATTTCTTTCCCTTGTTCAGTAAGCTTAAAATAGATCTCTTTTTTATTCTCTGACTTTTGATAGCTTTCAATAAGGCCTTTTTTCATGAGCTTCTTAGTCATCCTACTTATAGCACCACGAGTTACATAAAAAGCCTCTGCGAGTTGTGTCACGTTAGAATCTGCATTGTTTTCAATATATTCAATGCAGTGGACCTCAGAAGACTTAAAACCTTTAAGACCGTCTTCCATCTTATCTTTATTAAGCCAAACCAGCTTATTATATAATTCCCTAAAACCGTTCATGACCTGTTCTTCTTTATTCATGACCTGCCCTCCTCACCGCTCATTAGCACATTACAACTATTATATTAAATTTCTGCTTACGTTTCGACAATATTGAAATAATTATTGTGACATTAAAGATATGTGTAAAAATAGGGGCTTAAATAAAACAATTCATTAAACAGCAAATTCTGCAAGGTTATTGCTACTTACAGTAAACGGTAGACAAAAAGTAAGAGCTAAGACTATTTCTCTTAGCTCTTCTTTTATAAAACTATTTCACTTCATTAGCGACAAAAAAGTGCTCACATACACTTGATATGCGCTGTAAGTCCACGTTCCCACCAGATATAACAGCTACTACTTTTTTCCCTTTTATATAACTATCAACTTTCCCTGCAAGTAGAGCAGCAGTAGCTAATGCGCCAGCCCCTTCTACAACAGCTTTACCACGTTGTAATAAGTCTTTCATCGCTACTTCTAATTCACCTTCTGATACTGTTACAATATCATCTACTAATTCTTTTACTACTTCAAAAGTTAAGTTACCAGGTATTTTAACTGCGCAACCATCTGCTATTGTAGGTGCCTCATAATGCTCTACAATCGTACCTTTGTCATAAGAAGCCTTCATCCCATGAACATTTTCTGCTTGTACACCAATTATATTGATTGATGGATTAAAAGATTTCAATGCTACAGCAATACCAGAAATAATTCCGCCTCCACCTATTGGTACAATGACAGTATCTACATCCCACATATCATCAAGAATGTCTAATCCAATTGTACCTTGACCAGCCATTACCTCTACATCATCATATGGATGTAAATATGTTTCACCTGTTTCTCTTATTATCTCTTCACATTTTGCCTTTGCATCATCAAAGGTTTCACCATGTAAAATCACTTCAGATCCATATCCTTTTGTTGCTTCAACTTTCGCCTGAGGTGCAGAAATTGGCATAATAATTTTACTTTTAATACCGAGTAAATGAGCTGATAAAGCAATTCCTTGCGCATGATTACCAGCAGAACAAGCAATTACTCCCCTCTCTTTTTCTTGATCTGTCAGCTGTGACATTTTGTTAAACGCACCACGGAATTTAAACGAACCTGTTAATTGCATATTTTCTAATTTCAAGTGAATTTCTCCGCCTGTTTTACTAGTCAAGTAAAATGATTTTACTAATGGAGTTTTACGAGCATTTCTATCCAGAATGTTTTGCGCTTTTTTAATATCGTCTATATGTAATGGTAGTTTTTTAGTTATCATACTAACACCTCTTCCAATGTTCTATTCCTAAGTTTTCGTAAGTCGTAGCCCCTTTATACGAAACCATCTATATTAAGAAAAAGTCTTTAAATATGTACCTCACTCTGTAATACACACAGTTGTAAACAATTCAACATCCTTTTCATATCACGTTCTTTATAATGATTTAGGCATGCAATTTGGATCCAGTTATTATTTTGTAAGTACGCTGATTCATAATGGACGATATATCCTTGTAACGCTAACGCATCACCGACCGCTTTAGAAGAAAGATCTCCATTTAATTGAATCGTAAGTATAATTGGTGCGGCATGTTCTTTAGGTGAAACAAGTTTTAAGCCTATACTAGTAATAGCTTCTTCCATATAATCATATGTCTCTTTAATTTTTACAAATGCTTTTTCATCTTCAAATCCCTTCAACGCTTCTTGCAATGCATAAATTAAATTCCATGAATGTGAATATGGAATACTTTCATTTTCTTCATACATACCAATGTCCATATAGGCCGGTAAAGTCTCGTTTACTTTCACATTATGATTATGAAAAACGAAAGATAATCCAGTAAACGATTTAATTGCCTTTCCGCTAACGCCGCTCGCAAAATATACACTCTTTAAATCTATCGGTATCGCTCCAATTGAGCTAATACAATCTACACATAGTTTCACTTTATACTTTTCACATAATGCATTTAACTCGTCTAAATCATTTAACATTCCGGTAGATGTTTCATGGTGAACAAACCAAAGCCACTCATAATTTCCAGCTTCCATTATTTGTTCTAATTCTGTAGAAATAAATGGTTGTCCCATTTCCTTTTTATACGTATCAAAATGTAATTGCGCGCGTGTTGCGTGTCTAACTAATCTATTGCCAAATTCCCCATTCGTTAATACTAGTCCATTTCCTTTTAAAGAGCGTAACTGTAAAGCGATAGCATCATTTGCTAACGTCCCTGTTCCTAACATGATTTGCACACGTTTTGCTTTTGTCATTTGTAGTAAACGTTTTTTCACATTTTCCATCGTCACATGAAATGACTTAGAACGATGTGAAATCGGCTTAGTAGAAAAAGCCTTTCGAACATTCTCTTCAATATCTACTGGACCAGGTAAAAATGTATATTCTTTCGTCATAATCCCCCCAACACTCGACTCTTCAAACATAGCAGGAGTAACATACATTGGCTGAAAGGCTGCTTCTTCTGTACCAACTAACGTATGGAAAGATTTGAACCCCATTTGCTCATATAAAGGTAGTTCACGTGTTGTCGCAGAAATGAGTGCCAATTCATATCCATTTAGAAGCAAATAACGATGTAAAAAGCGAATTAATCCTAACAATGCTCTTCCATTTCGATATTCACGTTCTACTGAAAGTAAACGAATTTCATACACGTTTTCTCCATGTTCTTGCAAATAAAAATCTAAATTTGAAATTTTATAATCTAACGAGAATGGTCGTTTTCCTCGCAATGCAACCATACCTACTAACTTATCTTCATCTAAACAAATTAAATATGTATTTTCATCATGAAACCGATCTATACGAACACGATCTTTCGTTTCTTCATGTTGCGGAATTTCTTCTACAAATGTTTTATAATTCAATTTATGTATACGTTCAAATTCCCAATCTTGATCAGCAACTTTATAAATTAACCCCATGCCTTATCTCCTTTATGTGTTTGATAAAAATTATAAGTGGAGATTTACTCCACTTATTAAAAGTTCGTTTCAGTCTCGATTTACATATAAAATAAGCACAATGATAAGAGCACTTAAAATAGTCGTAACAATAGAATAAGAATACAAAATCATGCAAACTGGTAAACAAGCAATTGTAATTAACCCTGGCTTAGTAAATCCTTTAAAGATTAAATAAAATATAATGAAAACAGCAACAAGGGTAAGCGCTATCAAGTAATCAAATGCGATTAATCCTCCAATAAAAGTTGATATGCCTTTTCCACCCTTGCCTTTAAATACAATTGGATAAATATGTCCAAGTAAAACAGCTAGTAAAGCTAACATTACAAATGTAGAATCTCCAAAAAGGTATTCTGCAATAGAAACTACGATTGCCCCTTTAATTGCATCACCTAAAAATGTAACGATAAAATACCCTTTTCCATATACACGTCCCATATTTCTTGCGCCGGGATTTCCGCTTCCTTCATTCCGAATATCAACGTCATGTCTCCATTTCGTTACTATATAAGCAGTCAATATGTTTCCAAATAAATAAGAAGCGACCAAATACAAAAACTGCATACTATTAATCATATAATCATTCACTTTCTACGTAGGAGTACTTATACAATATTCAAAAACTATGTATATTGTACTTTTTATCCACATCCCTTTATACATTTTAACATCATATATTTACAATTCATACAAAAATTCTCATACAGCTATTTTTTAAAATACATATTTTTCATTAAATAATATGTTCCTTTCACTGCTGGTTCGGATTGTAATACAAATGTAACTTCTCCTACACTTTTCTCACAGCATTTCTTAAATTCATCATATATTTCAGGAACGAAACGCAATATGCTGCCACTTACCGCAATTGAAACTAATAAATCAAGCTGCATCTTGTTATAAACATCTATCGTAATCCTTGCTAATTCCTTTCCAGCTTGCATCATAATTTCATGTGCAGCATCATTTCCATTTCTAGCTTCTCGAATAACGAATGGTGTGATTGCTGCAACTTTATCTTTTGAAGATCTATATACTAGCCTTTTTATATGAGACGCTGTCAAAAGTTGAAACTCGTCTTGAATTCTTAGGCTTAATGGACAGAGTCTAATTCCTTGATCCAATTGATTTGCCATTCTCTTTAAAGCTTGTAATCCAATCCAATATCCGCTTCCTGCATCTCCTAAAATATGTCCCCATCCGCCGCTATACTCGTACACTTCTCCTTTCTTTCCAAGACAAATTGCACCTGTACCGCCAATTGTTAAAATTCCATCTTTTCCTTTTAAAACAGCTGCATGTGCAATCATCGCATCATTAAAAACTTCAATTGGTGTTCCGTACTTCTTCTTTAGACGTAATGTTAATTCATTCGTATTCACTCCACTTACACCCGCTAATCCTAAACAAATACAAACGCAATGCTCATTTAATACACCTTTCTGGCATTGATCAATCGCCTCCATAATATGCACAAGAGCTTCTTCAAAATCTATTAATATATTTCCAAAACCACTTGTAGCTCTTACAAGTTCATTTCCATCTTTATCAAATGCAATTGCTTCTGTCTTCGTTCCCCCGCCGTCTATTCCAATCATATACTTCATATGTTCGCCTCATTTTCATCATCTTATTGGAGGGAATGTTATATTCCCTAATACTACAGATTGCATTGCACCTGTTGCGCTCGGCACGTTACTCGGATTACGATGATACGTTTCGTTTGCTAAAATGGCAAAGGCGATTGCTTCTTTCGCCTCTGAAGAATAGCCTATATCTTCTTGAATGAATATTGTACATTTTTCATCCTTCAATCCATACCGTATCATTTCAACAAGTGTGTCATTATAACTGCCGCCACCGCCTAAAATTACCTCATCAATTTCATAATATGGCAGAATAAACTCCTTATAATGATGAACAATTGAACTTGCTGTAAACATCGTGACAGTCGTTAATATATTTTCTTTACTATGCTTTTCATACCGCTTCAATAACTGACTTACAAACTCTTCACCAAACTGTTCTCTACCAGTTGATTTCGGTGGATTCATTTTCAAAAATGAATGATTCATACAATATGTCAAAATTTCATCTACAACTTCACCCTGTTCTGCAATTTCACCATTTTGATCATATGGCAACTGAAATAACCTTTGACATACTTCATCAATTATCATATTACCCGGACCAGTATCAAAAGCTATAACATTCTGATCACTTTTTTGACTTGGTATTACGGTAACATTACCAATCCCGCCGATATTTTGTAGTAGTCTATTTTTAGTTGGATGACGATATAAAATAATCTCTGAATATGGTACAAGTGGTGCACCTTGTCCCCCAGCTGCCATGTCCATCGTTCGAAAATTAGAAATAACCGTCGTATTCGTTTCATATGCTATTACTGCAGGTTCCCCAATTTGCAATGTGGAAGATATCATATTACCTTCTGGCTTTGGCTGATGGTAAATCGTTTGTCCGTGAGAACCTATCAAATCTAATTGTTCCAAAGAAAAATTGGCCTCTTTACAAACTTCCTTTACGGCTTTAGCGAAACATAAACCTAACTTAAAATTCAAACTACATATGAGTTGGACATTTGAATTTTTTATTGATAATACTTGCTGAATCTCATTTTTTATATCATTACGAAATGGCACAGTAGTAAAATGGATGAGTTCAACTTTAGAACCTACACCGCTTCCTTCTATATGAACGAGTGCTACATCTATACCATCTAACGAAGTACCAGACATTACCCCTGCAACATACATAACATGTATGACCTCCTCTTTATTAAAAAACAATCATGTAAGTTACAAACGTACAGCCAATTGAAAATAATATAAATCTAAAAAACAACTGAGCTTTCGATGCAAACGATCCATCAATAAAAGAAACAACTATTGTAAGCAAAATGCTTGCCGCAATGCTTGTAACGAGCCATATACTATGCATTTGTGATAGATGTAGCATTCTTAATAAAGGCACAAAAAGTAAATTCGCACATATCACTCCAAATAATAATAAAAATACACCTTTATAACTAAATTTTATATTCATTCCATTTCATCCTCTCTGGACTTCATGTGAAAGAAGTGATAGGCAAAATACCTATCACTCATAAATTAAAGCATAAAGATTATGGATTAACAGATTCCCCTTCACCATTCTTCTCAATTTCAAGCATATTTTTGTCGTACATTTTAAAGAATGGTAAATATATAAGGAACGATATTGCTATATTTATAAAAACTAATACTATTGCACGCCAATCTCCGCCTGTAGCTAAATACGCACCAATTGGAGCTGGTAATGTCCACGGTGGCATAATATGTGTTGGTGTCACAAATCCCATCGCAGTTGCAGAATATGCAACTGTTGCCGTTACAAGTGGTGTAATGATAAATGGGATAATTAAAATTGGATTTAGTACAATCGGTAATCCGAATATGACTGGCTCATTTATATTAAAAATCCCCGGAACAATACAAGTTCTTGATAATGCTTTCGAATATTTTGATCGACCAAATACAATCATAGCTAATACAAGCCCTAATGTCGCACCAGAACCACCAATCCATATAAACCATTGATATAACGGCTCTGGTGAAATAAATGGCAATTGATCTGCTCCACTAGCAACAGCTTCTCCATTTTTCCCTAGGTATACTTCCCATAATGGCCGAGCAACAGTTCCAACAACCGACACACCATGGATTCCGAATGACCAAAAAAACGTAATTAAAAACACTGGAATCATTACACCAAAGTAACTATCCCCAGCTTTTACTAATGGTGCTGCTAATTTATCAACAACATGGTGTAAATCAATGCTAAAAACGACAGTTACTAGACTCATTATAATAATAACGAATGCAGCAGGTATAAGTGCTTCAAATGAACGCGACACAGATGGCGGTACTTGTTCTGGCATTTTAATCATTACATTTTTCTTCTTACAAAATCTTAAAATCTCTACGGATAAAATAGAAACAATCATCGTCACGAATAACCCATGACCTCCGAGATTTGTCATCGGAAGCATAAATCCTTTTTTATCAATTAATTCGGGGGTTAATGTTAATAGCAGTGAACATACTGCAAGCTGTGCTCCTGATAAAGCATCTAGTTTATAACTTTTCGCCAAATTATATCCTATTCCAAATGCTATATATAAAGACATAATAAACATAGTTAACCGATATGGTATTAATATACTTGTTTGATTCTTTAATGCCCAAACGGATATGAAGCTATCTTTCGGTAATGGTGGAAATGCTACGATTAAAAAGAAACTTCCTACGATGATAAACGGTAATGCTGAAATAACTCCATCACGGATTGCTTGTAAATGTCTCTGTTCAGAAAGTCTTGCCATCGGTCCAGATAAGTTTTTATCAAGAAACGTGACAAACTTATTCATAACGGTTCCCCCTAACGAATTAAATCATTTACAGTCTTTAATAAAGTCGGTCCACCAAGAGGCGTATATGCTTGCGGCGGTATAATACCGCACGGGATAGCTTCCTCTTCTGCGAATTTTTTAACAGAATCAAATCGATGTCTAACTTGAGGTGCAACCATTACAACGTCCCAGCCATTCTTTACTTCTTCCTCTACCTCATTTGTTCCAATCGCATGCACTTCCATGTTCATACCCTTTTTCTCCGCCTCTTTTTTTAAAGCGTTTACAACAATTGCACTGGACATTCCTCCAGAACAAACGAACAAAACCTTCATTTATGAATCCTCCTATACTTATAATTTACTACCCTTCAAATGAAAGGAAGTTTCACTTTACTAACAAGCATATGAAGAAGTAAAAGAATTTAGTTATACTGAAAGTAAATTTCATTAAAAATATTTTTCCTATTAAATTAATGTTTCAATATACAATTTTCTCTATTGCAAGGCCAACCTTGCCTCGTATATTATCTTAGATAATCATAATGATAGGGAGGCGTATACATGATCGTTAAACGTTTATTTATGATATGTTGCATCGTCATCTTGTTCATCCCTTTCTCTTTCATTTCCCCTCACTTTACTTATGCTGAAGTAACTACTACGTACAAAAAACACGAATTACGTGCTGTATGGATTGCATCTGTTCTTAATATTGATTGGCCCTCAAAAATTGGCTTACCAATTGAAAATCAAAAACAAGAATTTATCGAATTATTAGACGATGCAAAAAACACTGGTATGAATGCAGTCATTGTACAAATAAAACCAACTGCTGATGCCTTTTATCCTTCCAATTACGGCCCTTGGTCTGAATATATTACCGGTACACAAGGAAAAGATCCCGGATACGACCCACTAGCATTTATGATTGAAGAAGCACATAAAAGAAATATAGAATTCCACGCATGGATTAATCCATACCGAATAACGATGAATCACACTGATATAAATCGATTATCAAATAATCACCCTGCAAGACAGCACCCGGATTGGGTTGTACCTTATGGCGGAAAATTATATTACAACCCCGGTATTCCAGAAGTAAAAAAGTTTATAACTGAAGGTGCTTTAGAAATCGTACAAAATTACGATGTTGATGCATTACATATGGATGATTATTTTTATCCATATAAAGTGGCGGGTGAACAATTCCCCGATCAAAAAACGTACGAATTATATAATAACGGTAGATTTACAAATATAGAAGATTGGCGACGTGACAATGTAAATGAACTTGTAAGAGATTTAAATACTGCTATAAAACAAGAAAAATCATACGTAAAGTTTGGCATTAGCCCATTTGGCGTATGGCGAAATATAGCTGATGATCCGACTGGCTCTAACACAACTGCCGGCCAAAGAAACTTTGATGATCTTTATGCTGATACACGTGAGTGGATACAAAAAGGTTACATTGACTACATCACACCGCAAATATATTGGAATATAGGTTTTACTCCTGCTGCGTATGACATATTAGTAGATTGGTGGGTAAAAGAAACAAATAATAAACCAATCCACCTATACATTGGTCAGGCAGCCTATAAAATTAATAATAATTCTGTCCCCGCTTGGTCTGATCCTGAAGAATATCCAAGACAGATTGCATTAAACCGGCTATTCCCTCAAATTAAAGGTAGTATGCATTTTAGCTTAAAAGACATTAATAATAATCCACTTGGAGTGAAAGATAGACTCTCAAAAGACATATATAAACATCCTGCATTAGTCCCACCTATGCCTTGGCTTGATCATGAACCACCAAAACAACCTACTTTAAAAGGTGCCATTCCAAGAGATGAAGGGGTTGCTGTAGGTATCATTGATAATAGAGAGAATGATTCTGCTTATTACGCTATTTACCGCGTGAATGGAAAAAGTGAAGTGAATATAGAAAATCCGAAAAATTTACTTACTACTGTAAGAAAGACAAAGCCTGGAGAAATTTATGTAGATAAAACGGCTATTCCTGGAGAAACATATACGTATGTAGTAACTGCGGTTGATCGATTGCATAATGAAAGTGTTGCTTCTAGTAAATCTACTATTCAAGCAAAATAAAAGTAAGAGCTCGCATTTTTTGAATGCGGGCTCTTACTTTTATTTTCGTAGTTCACTATATTGAATATGAATTCTATTCTCAGGGTTTTTATCTACTGTGTAAAGTACAAATAAGAAGAACCATTCTAGTGGCTTCATTAAAATATAAACAAAGTCAGCCGACCATTTCGTATTAATATGTTTACTAATCGGATAACCATATTTATCATAAAAATTACGAATAACCTTATGACATTTTGGTACTCGCTCCTCAATTACATTTTCAAAGGCGTTCGCAATTAATAACTGTCGATTAACTGTAATTCTTTCTCCATGCCTAATTCCTGCTCGTAACGGCTTAACAATATTTTTATGCCCTTTCACAGAAACTGTACATAAATAATGCCCATCCCCGGAGACAATTTGAGGACTTGGAGCAGGAATCTTAGAATAATTAAAGCTACTTGTTTCCATAAACACTCTTATAAAACTATCTGGTTTTTGCCCAAACAGTATTAAAATAAATTGAACAATTAACAATATAGGAAATAAACTTATAGTCCAAACTGTAGCCATTTTTTGATACCCAAAAGAAATACGCTGCAGATATAATATAATCCTGCTGCTCTGCTTATAATCTTTCTCATGCTGAGACTGTATGAAATAACTTAATGAATCTCTTAATTTTGCTATAAATAATAGACTAAATGCAAGCATCCCAACTTGAATACAAAAGACTGGAATGTATCTCAATCCTCCGAATTCTGTATAAAAGACAAAGCCTGTATGGGTAATATATATGAATGTATATACGATGTTTATTATCATTAAAGTACTATAAAAAATATAAAATATTGGTGAAAGTTTTGTTAAGCCTGTTGTTAATCTCCAATAAGAAACTCCACCTAAAACAACTAAGAGAACCACTATAGCAATGTGGTCATGTGCTAAAGAAGCATATTGATCAGACATCATTCCGTTCTTTTCAAATTTATGTAATGGTATTCCTCCTCTTACATCATTTGCATTCCACATAATACCTAAACCAAAGATAAAATAACTCAAACATATTGATAATATTTCCTGTGGCTCGAACTTTAATATACTTGAGGAATTTTCCTTCTCTCCTTGGAAACTATTCCATGCTTTACTAATAGGATAGCCAAGAAATAAAAATAGAATTACAAATAGTATGACTAACTCAAATAACACAATACCATACCCCTTTTATAATAATTGTTTACACAAAGTACTAAAAACCATTCTATATTTTACCATTTATTAACGTTTGTATATACAATCTTACAAAAGATTAAACTCTCTCAATTCAAAAAAAAACGCCTAAAAGCTGAAACATTCAACTTTTAAGGCGATTTCTTCTATTTATTCTTAAACTTCTCAGTCGCTGCTCTCATCTTCACATTCAAATCGTGATCAATCGAGTCACGAATATCTCGCTCTACTTCTTCCATTTCTTTTTGGAAATTTTGCAAGTAGATTTTTAATTCTTCTTCTTTTTCTGGCCGTTGTGAAGGTGGTAATTGTACGACTAACGATAGCATCGCTATTAAATCTTTCATTAAGAACGTTTCAAGTTTATGTTGCTGTTCAAACATACGTTGCTCTTGATAATATGGCAAAGCATTTAATACTGAAATTGTAATATCATCAACCGTTCGTTGTAATGAAGGATTTATTGAGCGTTTATACGCTTGAATTGTATTTAATGCATCTGGATATCGATCATAAAAATACAATTTATAAAACGATAAATCTGTCGGTTTTACTGTTTGCTGCGTTTCTTGTCTTAAAAAATCTTTTACTTTCATCGCTGCTACATCAATATCTTCATTAGTAAGCTTTTTCGTCGTTTTTGCCATTACATGTACTTTTTTCTGTTTTTCTTTCGGTAACATTGAGAATACTTGCTCTCTCGTACGTTGACCCGATGCACAGAAAAGCGTGTTTAATATATGTTGTTCTTTTTTTCCTTCAGTACGAATCCAGCGATAAAAGAGTGGATGTTGTGTAAATTCTTGTAGAAACGGTAATGATTTATTCGATAACTTATCTAAAGAATCGTGTGCTCTTTTATATGGCTTCGTCCATGAAAAATACAGTTTACGACCGAAATATACAACTAAAACAACGACAGTAAATGCGATTAAAAACAATGTACCGAGTAGTAATAATACAGTTTGAATGAAACTCATTTTTTCACCTCCTCTAAAAGTCTGCTATTTTCTTGGGCGCTGAATGAGTTTTTGTTTCATTTCATCATTAAATGTGTCTAGTTCAATAACAAACTTCTTACTTGACTCGATAATACGTTCTGACGATTTTTCAGAAGCTTCAATTGCAGCAAATACGTTTTGGAATGATTCACGTAATTTATCCATGCTAATTGCAGGATTTTCAAGTAATTTCGTTGTTTCTTCTGTATTTTGTTTTAATGCCTGAGAATTACTTAATACCATAGACTCAATTGCTTCATTTGTTGCATTCACTGCATCAATTGTTTTACGTTGATTTGTTAATGCTAACTGGATAGCAGCAGAAACTGTTACAACGTTTTGCGTCATCGTAATTGCATTACGAATTGCCTCTGTTAACTTTTCATTATTTTTCTTAATAATGTCTACAGATGCAATGGATTGTAATAACACACTTTTCGCTTGCTGCATATTGCGCGTACGCACTAAAATCTTTTCTAATGCATCATTAATTAATGGAATATCCCTTTGACGTTCTGGATTTTGTTTCTCAGCTTCCAGCATGCCAGCAAGTTTTTTCCCTAAGTATACTTGCTTATCAAGCGCGTGAATTTTATCGTGTGATTGCTCTTTAAGCATTTCAAGACCAACTGTATCTTCTTGTAAATTATCACGACCAATTAGAAGTGATCTTATAATCTCCTCAATTTGCTTATCTATAGATTGATATTTATGCACGTATGTTTCAAGTGGATTTTTCTTGAATACTTTAAACATAATTTTCTTCATACCACTTGCTTTTAGTGAATTTGGATCAAGCTCTGATACTACTTTGCGTAATTCTAACAACGTATTTGGAATTTCTTCATTCTTTCCATTCATCATCGCTGTGACAGGACGTTTTAATGCTGATAGCGTTTGTCCTGCTGCTTGCTGTTCTTTATCCCCTAAATCTCCTAGCTGAGACAATACTTTCGATAAATCTGTATTTTGCTCGCTATTCAACTTTTGTACATAAAGATCGGCTTCTTTGTTTAATTCATCAAGTTCTTCATCTTTTATAACTGTATCAACTACTACTTCTACATTATTATCTTTCACAATTGATACGGGTTCTTTTTTCTCGAGTTCAGTCAACAAAATCGCTCCTTTATTTATATGTGCGAATTTATGTGCACTATATTTCATCTAATATATTGTATTTCATTTGCAAACAGCCTATATGAAATCAATTTTCAAGAAATACCTGCTTATGCAGTCATTCCCTGTTTCTTACTATAAGTATACCTGTAAACAACATAATTTTCCTCAGACTTAAGACCTAGAGACCGACATGCTGAAGGCGGATTCTTCGTATGTTACGTATATAAATTACGTCCTTCCCATACTACTGCACTCAATCTTTTGACATACACCCTTTTTCAATGTGATAATTATATTACGCTAAAATCTATTTCTTCTTACGCGCTACAAATGCACCATTTTGAAATGCCAATAATACTGTTTCAAACATTTCATCTTCTTCAATCATGTTTATAAACTCGGCTAATTCACTCGCATGAGAAGTAGCATTATCGACAACAAGAAGACTTTTTGGTTGTAAAATGCGTTTTATATGCTCCAGCCACCACATGTATTGCGTACGCTCTGAATCTAGGAAAATAAAATCAAATGAATGATCTAGTTGTGAATCTAAAAATGCCCCTGCTTCTTGATTGTGAACATCAATCCTTTGTAAAAGATTTGCCTTTTCAAAATTGGCAAGTGCCTCTCCCACTCGTTCTGAAGAAAGTTCTACAGTTGTTACATTTCCATTTGTTTCTTCTACTGCATTAGCTAACCACAATGTAGAATAACCATTAGAAGTTCCAATTTCCAAAATGTTTTTTGCACTACACCCTTTTACTAAAATTGATAAAAATTGCCCCATCTCACGAGAAATATTCCGTAATTTTTCTTCCCGTGTTTTTTTATTTCGATCATGCTCTTCTCCATATTGTTCAAGTTGAAATAATAATGAATCTAACGTATCCATTCTTTTCATCGCCTTTCCACAGCAATATGATGAAAAAGCTCTCGTTGCCCGTCTACTTTCATTATATGCGAAACGAAAACCTTTTTCTCGTTATATGATAAAGATTTGAAATTTTTTATAGCATATTGTTTCGTTTTTTGGTAAAGTTAATTTCTACGTGCAATTATTCCATTCATACTATTTTTAATTCAATTGCAGTTGTTAAATCATATAAACCTCATTTAAATGAATCGGTATTTCAAATTCAATTAAGCGCCCTTTCCGGACGCATTTTCTTTTGTTTATATATTTTTAGAAGAAAGGATGCTTATAATGAACGTGATTAGCTTAGATGCCGCTCGAAAGCGAAAGCAGCATAAAAAATTAATGATTACTATACCGATTATTTCACGTATTTATGAAGAAGACGGGGAAATTAAATTTGAGGTAGCTGGCGAAAAAGACGTACCTCTTGAAATGTTAGAGAAATAATGAAAAAGACGCACTTCTAAAGAAATGCGTCTTTTTTTATACTATTATATTTAAGCGTATAAGTTTTTCCGGATTAACCATCATATAAAATAATGAATGATACAATTGTGAATAACAATTTATTAACTACAGATCCAATTGCGTTCCAAAATCTAGTATCGTATGAACTATTTGAAAATACCATAACGGCTTATACTTCAGATTTACACCCTATTTATTTACCAGATGGTGCTACAATTATTGATTTTACTTTCTCTGCATTTCCAAACATTGCACATAACATGAAAAAAGCAAAATAAATGGTATACCTGTTCCACTTAAAAAAAGTATCTCATTTTGATGTCATAGAAATCCATTTTGATTTAAAACAAAACTTGGTATTAGAGTGACCCAATTATGCCAATACCGCTAAAGCACAATTAATTATTCAGCAAAAACTATCTTAAATAACCCATATTTCGTATGGAATAGGCAAATTTATTATGATACCAACAACTGCACATAACAAACACTAGACACATATCCTAATTTTGTAACCTTACTTACTAATAGAAAGGCGGGTAATACAAATGACCTCTAATATCGATTACACTTCCCCCTCAACTAACTTCACTCATGATTTAAATAGAAGTAATTTTTTTCAGAAAGATGCTCAAAATTATATAAACGTACTTGGCGTGAATCAATTAAATACGTTAGAAAATACTTCTTTATTAGATATCTATTTAAGTACAGGAAATGTTGTAGAGCCGCACATACATCAAAATGCAGCTGAACTTGTTTACTGTATTTCAGGATCTGCTGTTGTTTCTTTACTGAATCCTTTTACAAATCAAATATTAAACTTACCGATAAAACCAGGGCAAGTTGCCAACATTCCAAAAGCTTGGTGGCATTATGAAATTGCGACAGCAGATGGTACCCATTTATTAGCTATTTTCGACGCCCCAACGCCAGAAGTTATTTTTGGTTCTGATATTTTACGATTAACTCCTGCTAATATAATGGCTCATACTTACTGTCTCGATGAACAACAATGGAAACAAGCGGTATCCCCTATTCAATCCACTACAGTAATTGGCCCTCCAGCAAATTGTAATCAGAACCGCGGAACGATACCCCCTGCAACTCATCCTCCTAATCCACAACAAAATTTATATTACCAAGATTCATATTATTTTCCTCTTTACTGGGGATATTAATTTATATTATGAAAGGACAATTATTTATCTCCTCGGAAAATACGTAGGAGATTTTTTTATTGTATACCCATTCCTATTTATTATCGTAACAATTAATAGAATAGCTACATATAATAGTTATATATTTAATTGGAGGTGATAGTACTATGAGTAATTATAACTACCGAAAAAACTACTCTCATAATAAAAATAGTAGTTCATCAGCATCCTCTCAGTCTTCGAATTCTCAATCTTCCAATTCCCAATCGCAAAGAGATTTAACCAATCAAGGCTATGTAAAGAAAAAAGGATGTAACTGTAATAAAAACAAATAGTTTATTTGGACAATGAAATTTCATCACTCACAATAAACTGTTTACTCCCCTAGTATATAGTTTATTGAAAGGCTGAATTCTATTTTTAATAGAGTTCAGCCTTTATTATGTATGTGGAATATTGTAAGCTCATTAACTTATTTCATAAATTACAAATCATATTTTTCCAATTAATTTATTACCTATTCCCCGCAAAAATATGGCCCTCCCTAATAAAATTAGGAAGGGCCATATACAAGTGTCCGTTCACATTTCAAACAGACATTGTTACAAGTTAGACGATATTAATACCTGCACTTACAAATCCAGCTACTGCTGCTATTGGACTTGCTGCTGTTAAGGAAACATATACTAATATTTTATCCCCAGCTGCTACTGGAATAGCTTCAGGTATGATCCCTGATGCTGTAGAACCAATTGCTATCGCAGCAAATGCTGGTGTTAATAATAGTGGTGCGCCTTGTACTGTAAACGTATTACTTGCAGCAGGTGCAGTTAATATTTGTATCTGTACTTGAACAGGTGATAAAGGAGATAATGCAGCTGTTGCACTAAAGAAACCTGCTAATGACGTAATAGTTCCTGCGCGTGGTGCTACAAATGCATAATCACCTAGGCCTAACGCTAATGTGATACTAGTTCCACCCGTTAAAGCTACACCAGGCTGACTAAATCCAAATCCAAGAAGAGTTCCTGTATTTGCTACTAATGCGTTAACTAACGCAGCTGGTGTTGTACCCGAAGCGAATGGAATAATAGCTCCGCCACCTGTTGCTCCTGTTGCTCCTGTTAAGCCTGTTGCACCAGT